>NZ_LWFT01000415.1:0-682 GCF_001635105.1 Oleiphilus sp. HI0079 | reverse complement strand
TTCACTGACCCGACTGTTTGAAACACCATATCGCTACTTATATTCATAGGGAGTTGATTGGCAATCGAATTCGAAATCTCTCGGGCCTTTTCACACACATTAAAGTCAATCAAATTTGGTGTACAACTATTCAGAGTCTTTGCAGCGATCTGTTGATGCAACTTGCATCCTCTATCTTGACCGTTGTCACACGCCTTTTTATACCAATTTCTAGCAATGCCGTAGTCTCTTTTTACCTTTCCCCTAAATTTAAAACCATGAACTCGATGAGATTTCCAATTATCCTAGCAATATGGAGATCTCAATATGAAGAAGCGATATTCAGAAGAACAAATCATCAAGGCGATCAAGCAGCATGAGGCTGGAGCTAAAGTTGAGGATATTTGTCGGGAGATGGGTATCTCATCCGGCACATTTTACAACTGGCGATCTAAGTATGCTGGCCTTGAGGTGAATGAAGCCAAACGACTGAGAGAGCTAGAGTCAGAGAATGCAAAGCTTAAACGCTTGCTCGCGGAGAAACTCTTGGAAGTTGAAGCAATGAAGGAAGTCGTTGCAAAAAAGTGGTGAAGCCAGTCGAACGGAAGCCAGTTGTCGTCTTTCTGATGGATCGGTTTGGTTTTTCAGAACGCCGCGCCTGTGCTCTTGCTCAAATCAGTCGGACTGGCTTTCGCCATCAAGC
>NZ_LWFT01000414.1:0-285 GCF_001635105.1 Oleiphilus sp. HI0079 | reverse complement strand
ATGTATCACAACATGTTTGGCTTGGTGCTTAATGTGCTGTTAGATTTTGAAGTTGTTAATCAGCGTTTCGAGGTTGTCCGTGCTGTTTATAAGTTGCTCACTTGCTTTAAATGCGTCATCGGCATGGGCTTGAGATTGACCGCCAAGGTCAGAAATCTCACTGGCACTTTTCTGAATGTTTTCAGTCATCATGGCTTGCTCTTCTGCTGCGCCCGCAATTTGCTGACTCATATCTACGATGCTCGAAACACTATCCACGATCTGCTCAAGTGCCTGGCTAACCTC
>NZ_LWFT01000413.1:0-725 GCF_001635105.1 Oleiphilus sp. HI0079 | reverse complement strand
ACTGAGGCCCTTCACCAAAACCGGGTTCAGCTAAAAGTGCGCGGAAAGTGCGAAGATTGTAATTGAGTGCATCTCTGAAATCGGCATAATCCTGATCGCTAAACTGGGTTTTATCAATATTCTGACCCACACCGTCTCCTTGGAGATTTTGTTGTTGGAATATGCAACTTGAGTGCTTAGCCTGTTCGTTTATCTCTGCATGATTATGGTTGGAATGGGCGACGAGTAAAAGTAGAGCGGCAAAAAAAAATGGCCTGCCGGAGTAGGGCAAGCCATTGTATTGTGTTGCTTTAGGCGCGAGTGATCAGAATTTGATTTTCTCGTTATCGCTTAGTCCAAGGTTATCCCAAATCTTGAGTGAGGGTTCTGCTTGGTTCATGCTGTAGAAGTGTATGCCTGGCACGCCGGCCGCTAGCAATGTGTCGCACATTTGGGTCACCACTTCTTCGCCAAATTTTACAATGCTCGCTTTATCATCACCATACGCTTCAAGCTGCTTGCGAATCCATCTAGGAATCTCCGCTCCACACATATCGCTGAAACGCATTAAATTGGAGTAGTTGGTGATTGGCATAATGCCTGGGACGATTGGAATATTAATACCCATCGCCTCAACCCGATCAATAAAGTAAAAATAAGCGTCCGGATTATAAAAGTACTGTGTAATCGCACTACTTGCGCCAGCATCCACCTTGCGTTTGAAGTTTTCTAAATCCACTTCCGCG
>NZ_LWFT01000412.1:0-338 GCF_001635105.1 Oleiphilus sp. HI0079 | reverse complement strand
GAGGCCCCTTAAGAGAGTGGGCTGAAGCTTTGATAGATGATTCTAATATTCCATTATTAGACAAAACCCTAATTTTGAAGGTTTGGAATCAACATCAGTCAGCCGCGTCAGATAATAGCAATAAGCTATGGGCCTTGCTTATGTTTCTAGATTGGTATCGACAGCGGGTTGGCCGCTCTTAGTTGCTATCAAGTTCTTATAGAAGTTGCATAGCTGCTCCCCCACTTTCTCATAAGAATATTGCTCTTCGATTATTTGATAACCGTTCTTAGTCAGTTCCTGCCCCAGTCTTTCGTCCTCGAATATTCTTTGCACATTCGAGGCTATTTGTGTTGCTG
>NZ_LWFT01000411.1:0-596 GCF_001635105.1 Oleiphilus sp. HI0079 | reverse complement strand
AGGACCAACGAATGAATGTGGACAAAGCGAAAAAACGTATCGCAAAACAAGTGAAGAAAGGCTTTAAGGGCTACACTCTGATCTCAATACAGTACTTCGGTCGCACCTCAGATAGGGCGAGCGAAGTAGTTATCTCATTCACTCTTGAAGAAGGCGCAGAACCTCAAGAGCAGAAGCTTTCGAGCGACCATGACGCGAGAGAAGATGAAGCCATTCAATCGGTTATTATAAAAATAATTGATCGAGCCAATGCCAATAGCGTGACCGAAATCGACGGTATTTCGATGATCCGTTAAGCGCATTCATGCGCCTCGATTACCGAGTGATGCCGCTATACGACGATACCCTCCCTAATTCGTTTACGATACGCCCGATGATCAAACCTGAGTGGTATGGGCTCTCTGGAGAAGCACAATGCGACACTTGCTTAACGACGTATCATGACTAGAGTTTATTCGAGAAACGACCGTACGAAAAAACCTATCTTGCCTAGCAACTATCCGCTAGGGGCTCAGAGTTAAGCACTAGCCCATAGTCGCAAGCCAAGTAGGACACTAAGAGGGTTACAATGAACACCTATCCAAGAACGTTTTCAC
>NZ_LWFT01000410.1:0-781 GCF_001635105.1 Oleiphilus sp. HI0079 | reverse complement strand
TCACAATCCATACAATGAGCTCCCGACGTTGGTTGATCGAGATCTTGTGTTGTACGAAGCGGATATCATGATGGAATATTTGGATGAGCGTTTTCCGCACCCGCCATTGCTTCCTGTATACCCTGTTGCTCGTGCACAGAGTCGTCTAATGATGTATCGAATCGCAAAAGACTGGTGTTCGTTGGTTGATGGTATTCTTGCGGATCCGAATGGCAGGCAGGCTGAAGGTTTGCGCAAAGAATTCAAAGAGAGTCTCTTGGCGACCGCGCCAATTTTCGCTGAAAAGCCGTTTTTCATGAGCGATGAGTTTACGATTGTAGATTGCTGTGTGGCGGCGATTCTATGGCGTCTACCTGTTCTTGGAATCGAATTGAATGAGGCGGCTGCTAAGCCAATTTTGCGTTACATGGATAGTATGTTCGCAAGGGAATCTTTCAAAGAGAGTTTGTCGGAAGTTGAAGCTGAAATGCGCCACTAGGCGACAATAGAGGAGGATGGTGTGACCCCAAGTAGGCCATACCTAGTTAGAGCATTAAACCAATGGATTATCGATAACGGTCTCACCCCTTATTTGGTGGTGGATGCCGGTGTTCAAGGTGTTCATGTGCCTGAGGACTACGTTACCAATGGTCAGATCATTCTCAATATTAGCCCTGGTGCCGTGAATAGCTTGAGCATCGAGGATCGTGCGATTGAGTTTCAAGCACGATGCGGCGGTGTTCCAATGCAAGTTTATGTTCCTATTATTGCTGTAATGGCGATCTATGCTAAAGAGAATGGG
>NZ_LWFT01000409.1:0-454 GCF_001635105.1 Oleiphilus sp. HI0079 | reverse complement strand
TTTTAAAATTTTAGGCCGAAGCCTTTAATGGATACTTACTCTCGACTTCATACCGAGCATATCGCTCCTGCATGTCATCAAGAGTTACTCCGTGAAACCGAGTTCTACGTTGCGAACTCTGATTCAGACCTAACAGGTGTAAACCCTGTCTAAGTGCAAAAAAAGAGCGCGTAGCGCTCTTTTTAAATTTTGGAATCGGACTAGCTTGCGATTCTGCTTCCGAAACGCTTCTTGAACTTGTCGATGCGACCGCCAGTGTCCATCACTTTCTGCTTACCAGTGTAGAATGGGTGGCACGCCGAGCACACGTCCAAAAGAAGATCTTTGCACAGTGTTGAACGTGTCTTGATCACGTTACCGCAACTGCATTTTGCTTCGATTTCCTGATACTCAGGATGAATATCGTTTTTCATGATAATGACCTCTATAAAGTTTTGCCGCCACTCACTGTAAA
>NZ_LWFT01000408.1:0-697 GCF_001635105.1 Oleiphilus sp. HI0079 | reverse complement strand
CATCGCCAGTCGGCCCAACGTAGACAAAACCGATGTTTAATGGCTCTTCAGCTTGAGCGAGCGCCGCACCGCTAACCAGTGTTGCGGCAGCCAAGGCTTTCGTGATTGATCTCAATTTCATAATAACTCCTGAGGTTTCATTTTTTATTGACGCCCTAGACCTGAGGCCGATAAGGCTGGCCGAGTGCTAAAGGTGTACTTAGTTTTGCCTTGACTGCATCGTTCGCGATTACAACCAACACAATGATCGTTGCGCCATACGGAAGCATGGCCAACAGATTTGGTGAGGCTTCGAAGCCTAATCCCTGTAGAACGAGGTGCATGATGCTTGCAGCACCAAAGAGGTAAGCACCCAACATAATGCGTTCTGCTTTCCAACTCGCAAACACAACAAGTGCCAGTGCGATCCAACCACGCCCTGCAGACATACCCTCTGTCCAAAGTGGTGTATAAGCCAGCGACAAATAACCACCCGCTAAGCCCGCCATTGCGCCGCCAAACATGACAGCGGCATAGCGCACTTTGAATACGCTCATACCGATCGCATTGGCGGCTTCTGGATTCTCGCCTACAGAGCGAATGGTCAAACCCAAACGCGTGCTTTTAAATACCCAAAACACGAGAGCAAACAGAATCCAGGAAAGGTAGACCAAGGGATCGTGCGAGAAAAAGATCTTGCCGATAATTGGAATTTCGC
>NZ_LWFT01000407.1:0-638 GCF_001635105.1 Oleiphilus sp. HI0079 | reverse complement strand
GCAAGATTTACCTCTGTGACGGTCTGAGTCACAAAGATGAGTAGCACGCCGATATGGAAAAGAGGTGGTACTTCAAAGTGGTTTTGCACATGACGCCCGAGTATGTGTAAACGATCAGGCTGCTCGCCCTCGGTGTATTTTGTGTAGTACTTAATGCTGACTTTATTCGTTTTGATCGCAACGAAACGCGATAGACCGAGAGAAAGAATCAAACAGCCTGTTAAGAAAAACATGGCGATAGATGGGTAAAGGATACTGATCTCTTGCATGGCTTTGTCGATACCTCTTATTGATTTGTCGTGTGTTATTGGATTAGTCCAAGTTCTTTTTGTTTTTTCTTCGAGAGATTGAGCGACGCTAGGCGGTGCGATGTTTGAATATAATAAAACAGCTCATCGTCTCGTTCACATGCCGCATCATAAACTGAATCCACTTCATGCCTCTAGCGGCCATATAAGGGGCAGGGCGAAAGCCCGGTTCCTCTTTGAGGATGTGGTAATCCAAATCACCCGTTTTAAAAGTAAAAGCGGGTGCAGCGCTTTTTTGCCAACCTCCAATGGCAAACACTTTATCGCCAACCTTCCAAACGTACGCGTCGCCCCATTGACGCACAAGCTTAGTTGCGGGGAGGTTTTTAC
>NZ_LWFT01000406.1:0-5930 GCF_001635105.1 Oleiphilus sp. HI0079 | reverse complement strand
AAAAGAAATTTACATCGAAGACGTACGTGAAGAGTTCGTGCGTGACTATGTCTACCCGATGTTCCGCGCCAATACGATCTATGAAGGTGAATACCTTTTGGGTACATCCATAGCGCGCCCACTCATTGCTAAGCGTTTGATTGAAATCGCCAATGAAACTGGCGCTGATGCTATTTCGCATGGCGCGACTGGTAAGGGAAATGACCAGATTCGTTTCGAACTTGGAGCCTATGCGCTCAAGCCTGGTGTTCAGGTGATTGCTCCTTGGCGTGAATGGGATCTGAATTCCCGTGAAAGCCTAATGGATTACTGTGCAAAGCATGGTATTGAAGTGGAGGCCAAGAAAGGCAAATCTCCATATTCGATGGATGCGAACTTACTGCATATTTCTTATGAAGGGGACATGCTAGAAGACCCTTGGCAAGAACCCGAAGAAGAAATGTGGCGCTGGTCTGTTTCTCCGGAGAATGCGCCGGATAAGCCAACCTACATTGAGCTTACCTACACGAAGGGCGATATTTCGCACATTGATGGCAAAGCAATGACCCCCGCGCAAGTTCTAGAATATTTAAACAAAGTTGCAGGTGCGAATGGTATTGGTCGAGCTGACTTGGTAGAGAATCGATACGTCGGTATGAAATCGCGTGGTTGTTACGAAACACCCGGTGGTACCGTCATGTTGAAGGCGCATCGTGCAATCGAATCGTTGACGCTGGATAAAGAGGCGGCGCACTTGAAAGACAGCGTTATGCCAAAATACGCGGAGCTCGTTTATAACGGTTACTGGTGGTCACCAGAGCGAAAAGCATTGCAAGCACTGATCGACGAGACACAAACCTATGTGAATGGTGTTGTTCGCATCAAAATGTACAAGGGTAACGTGATTGTGGTTGGTCGTAAGTCTGATGACTCCCTATTCGACGAGAGTATCGCGACATTTGAAGATGACGCCGGTGCATACGACCAAAAAGATGCGGAAGGTTTTATTAAGCTCAGTGCCTTAAGACTTCGCATTGCTGCAGGCCGAGGCCGCGATCAGTCCTAAAGGTTTGATGTTCGCTGTTTTAAAGAGCCGGCCATATTTGAGCCGGCTTTTTTGTGTTCGTTGTTTGTGTTGTGAATTCCTTCCAGTCCGGATCTCTAGATCAGATTAAAACTGTGCTCAAAAATCTTGATTTAAGTTTTGATTTGAGCTCTTAGCCGTATGGAGCGTTGGGTAATAGCGGGTATACTGTTTTCACTTGATCTCAAGGACGGCCATGCTCTACTTATATCCATCTAACAAAACCGAAACCCTAGCTCAAATACTCGCAAAGCTGCAAAGCACACCACCGCTTGCCGACCCTTTCGCATCCGAGATTGTTTTAACCCAAAGCTACGGCATGGGCGTGTGGTTAAAGCAACGTATTTCGGATCATCAAGGCATTGCTTGTATGGTTGATACACAAATGCCGGGTGCTTTTCTTTGGCAGCTGATTGAGTCGCTTGTTTCTGAAAAAAGTGAGCATAGCTCAACCGTTCAGCATTTTGAGAAATCGACCCTGCGTTGGGAAATATTCCGTCTCTTACCGGATCTGATTGATCAACCGGAGTTTGATGGTCTTCGAGCTTATGTCGATTCGCTTGTTGCGCGGTCTGGTCGTTCCGGGCGTGAGCAAAGCCTGTTTCAGGTGAGCGAGATACTTGCGGACAATTTTGATGCCTATCAAAACTACCGTAATGATTGGATCACCGCATGGGAGCGAAGAGAGCCGCTTACTGACAAAGTTAGTGAATTTTCTAGCGCATCAACGCAGCAAGAAGAGGCGTGGCAACGTATAGTTTGGCAGGCCTTGTACCCACAGTTTTCATTCTCAGAGCGACATCATCGTGCTTCTCGATTACGTGCGTTAGAAGTGGTGTTAAACGAGGGTAACTTCGACCGGGCCGTGCTGCCTCAGAGAGTATTTGTTTTTGGGATGGCGGCTATTCCAGTCCAGTGGCTCAACGTCTTCTTAGCGCTTGGTAAGCACATTGATGTGCACTTTTTATTTCAGAATCCCTGTCAGTACTACTGGGGAGACGCGCTCACTGAGCGGCAAAATGCCCTGTATCAGCAGCGTCTCCTTCAGTCCGGTGATGATGCTGTTTTGGCACTGTCGGAGTTCGAACAATATGAGTCCCACCCCTTATTAGCCTCCCTCGGAGAGGTGGGTAAAAATTATCTTGGAGCACTCTATCGCTATGATGAGCAGGATGGTCTAAGTGAGTTTGCGGCGAGTTTGTATGAGTCAAATGCATCAGGGACTGCGCTTGCGCATATTCAGAACGACCTTCTCGAGGGTCGGGTAGAGTGTAACATCGCAGACATCACTGAGCTTGAACTTGACTCATCGATTCGTTTCTCTCGTTGTCACTCGCGTTTGCGTGAGGTTGAGGCGCTGCGTGACTATGTCCTGGATGTGATTGATCAAGACCCAAGTTTCACTTTGCGTGACTTTATCGTCATGGCGCCTGATATTCAGCAGTATGCGCCTTTTATTGATGCCGTGTTTGGAGCTCCGATTGAGTCGCGTGATGGAGGAGAAGCGCGACTTTTTTACGGCCTTTCTGACCACGCGCTAGCTCAAGAGCAGCCAATTATTGAGCAGTTTCTAGCCGTGCTACAGCTCGATAAAAAGCGTCTAACAGTCGATGAGATTTTTGATCTGCTGAGTCTCGATGCCGTGTGTTCTCGATTCGATCTCAACGCCGAGCGTTTGGCTTTCGCGCGTAAGCTTGTTGATGCCTTAAATATTCGTTGGGGGGTGAACGAGTCTCATCGAGATGCTGTGATTGGTTCTAGCCACACAGGGGATAGCCATACTTGGTTGTTCGGCCTAAGACGGGCACTGAAGTCATACCTGGTTGGCGCACCTGATGACCTTAAAGCGGGGTTTATAGAATGTCCCTTACGAAGTGCTGAACAACATGAAGTTCTAGGCATTCTATTACGCGTTGTGGATTTGATTGAAAGTAATGCTGTTGCATTGCGCTCGACAAAGTCGGTTGATGAATGGGCTATTCGCGTTCAACAGGTTTGGTATTCCTGGTTTGATATGAACGCATTAGATGAGTCCTTACGACAACTAGCCGATAAAAGCCTTGATGCGCTTATTGAGCAGGTTGAGGTTAGCGGCTTTGACCAGCAAGTCCCTTTTTCCCTCATATTCGCAGTACTTCAGGCCGAGCTAGAAAAAGAGAAAGTAAGCCAGCGATTTCTATCGGGTCGGATCAACTTCTGTAATTTAATGCCCATGCGCACGGTACCTTTTAAGGCGGTCTGCTTGTTGGGGATGAATGAGGGTGCGTATCCGCGCCATGACATGACGCAGAGTTTTGATCTCATTAGTCAATACCCCGCCCGCTTGGGAGATCGATCCCGACGACGTGATGACCGATATATGTTTCTCGAAGCAATTCTAAGTGCTGAAGATCGCCTATACATCTCGTATAAGGGCTTTGATCCAAAAGATAACAGCGAGTTATTCCCCTCTGTATTGTTATCGGAGCTTCAAGAGCTTTGTGTTCGAAGCTTTACGGATCGGTCCAGTGATGCTGCAAAAGCGCTGGTGAATGCCTGGACCTATCAGCATCGACTTCAACCTTTCCACTCGGCCTATTTTAATGGCTCAGGTATTGAGGATGGATGCTTGCCTCGATCTTTTGCGAATGAATGGTACCCCTTGCATGCACCGATGAACAAAAATGAAATGCCTTCCAGTAACGGAGCTGAATTAGCGCTTGGTCAGGCAGACTTGTTTGAACAGGTGGCGGCTTTGGAAAATGAACCCCCGCACAGCCCCCCGTTGTTTGAATGGCCGGAACAACTAGAGCTCGCAGAGTGGGAGCGCGTATTTGCCAATCCCTTGGCTGCGTATTACTCCGTGCAGCTGGGGGTCAAGAGCGCGCGTTTTATCGACGTGCTCGCAAGTGACGAACCCTTTGCACTTGATGGTTTGCAGACGTACAAACTCGCCAGACAGATGTGTGATGTTTGGTTCAGAGGCGCGTCGCTCGACGACTTCATTCGAAAGCATTCGTTACTTGGTGAGCTTCCGCAAGCACCTGTTGCGCGAGCGTCTGTTGAAGAGATAAGTGCTGACTACGCTGAGTTTTGCTCGCGGATAGAGCCGTTACTTGCTGCACAGCCTGTTCAATTAATGCTTCGTTTACCATCCAGCCTCGCAGAGTCAACCGTGCTCAGCGGTGAGGTCTATATTGGTGATGCCGGCTTGGTAGATGTGCACTTTTCACGCAATCCTGGAAAGTGGTTTTTTGGTGTATGGGCCCGGCACGTTGCTTGGAATGTGTTTCATGCAGAGAACGCTTTGCCTATTCCAGCGACGAGCGTTTGCGTGACGCCGGCCTGGCAGATCGAACTTCCGGCATTAGGTGGCGCTCGGGCGAAGCAATATCTTCAAGAACTGGTTTCATACTTCCATAGCGCGATGCTTGAGCCACGTCCTCTCTTACCGGAAGTGGCGTTTCATTACCTCAGTGGTAAAGATAAAACCCCTCAAGGAGCGTTCAAACGAACGCCGCCGGTAGGAGACTTGGCGGCTTTGTGGGCGCGATATTGCACTTTGTCCGGAAGCGATCAGGATGCGGAGCGGGTTCCTGAATTTGATAACGAGCTTATTTTTACCCAAATTGCGCTTCACACAGATGCGATGAGTCGAAAAGGGGACAACGACGTTGAACCGATTACGCCTTTACCCATGATTGACTTCAGAGAGGTCAAGTAGTGGATAAGCACATGAAAAATTTAGATATTTCGCGTTTTCCACTCGACGGCCTTGCTCTGATCGAAGCCAGTGCAGGAACAGGTAAAACCTTTACAGTTTCGCACCTTGTATTGCGATATGTTCTTGAAAAAAAGTACACGATTGAAGAAGTTTTGGTAGTGACGTTTACGGAGGCCGCTACTCAAGAATTGAGGGTTAGGATTCGGAGTAAGATTGCTGAGTGCACGGCCCTAATTGAGCGTGCGCTAAAGCAAATTGATCCACAGCAAGGCCTTTCGGGAGATGTTTTGGTTGAAGGCGAGTTAAAAGCCTTAGGCGCGGATGACTTGCTTGCACGGATGGTGCTCCGTTCTGAGAATCTCGTTGATGACTTGTTACGTCTCCGGTTGGCAGAGCAAAGTATCGATTTGGCGGAGATTCATACCATTCATGGCTTCTGCCAGAAAGTGGCGCGAGAGCATGCCGTGTTGATGAATCTTCCAAGCGAACAGAGTTTGAAGGAAGACTTAAGGCCTGAATGGCTTGATGCTTGTCGCGATCTTTGGCGAGGAACGATTCTTAAGTTTCCTGAACCTGCATTGAGGTATGTTCGCTCACAATGGCCAACGCCCGACGCGTTGAACAGCAAGATTAGCGTCTTCACGCATCGACAAGCTGATCGGGTGACACCTCAAACCTCTTTGACTAAGGCAGGGCATCAAGATCTAGCAGAGACGCCTTTGGCTTGGTGGTTAACCCAGTACCAAGAGCTTGATGCATGGCACGCATCTTTGGTTACCCTGATCTCTGATCACCTCGCGGATGTGCGACGTGTTGTTGCTGATTCAGACTTAAAGCTTGTCGATAATAAGCTGAAGCGCCTAGAGGCCATACAAGCATGGCTAGACAGCGGCGCAAGCCCAGCGGATATGGCCAAGCTCAAGTTTGATACGTTTTACGAATCGACCATTATAGCGAGTGCTAAAAAAGGCAAGCAGCCGCCTAAGCACCTTTTCTTTGTATCTCTTGAGCAGCTTTTTGAACGTCAGCCAAAAAGCTTAGGCTCGCTCTTTCTTCAGGCTTTTTACGTCGAGGCCAAAGAGCGAGTTGATCAGAAGAAGCGGGAAGAACAATTGCTAGGCTTTGATGATTTGATCCGACAAGTCAACGATGCGGTGCTGAATC
>NZ_LWFT01000405.1:0-393 GCF_001635105.1 Oleiphilus sp. HI0079 | reverse complement strand
ACAAAGATTCTAGACCTAAAGTATTGATTTTTCTTACTAAGACCGAAGTTTTGCTTGTTTGTTCACAAAACCATGTGTTTTGAGCGAATCAGGCTCATGGCTACTTGAACTTAGCGAGTTCGTCACTATAACCAAAGCATCTTAGCGAGTATTAACTTGAAACTGTTGAGCACGAAGCTCAAAGTGACTGTTTTAAAGTTGATAAGACATGCTCCGCTGTCGGCACCTCAAGGTGTTGTGCGGCTTTCCACAAGGTATATTTTTGACATGAGTCACCCCCAGTTTGAACTAGTTAAATCCCAACGTATTGAGTCTCTAGCTGTTGATGCGCAGGAGTTTGTGCACCGTCAAACGGGCGCTCGACATTTGCATTTCGCTTCGAAGAATGATGAA
>NZ_LWFT01000404.1:0-416 GCF_001635105.1 Oleiphilus sp. HI0079 | reverse complement strand
AAAGTCAAAAAAGAAACCGCTGACACGATGCAGTTGCGTTTTGACAAACATCTCTTGGCAAAGCTTGGTGATATACCTTTAAGTAAAATTGATGTCAGAGATGTTGAGCTAACTCTTAGACCTCTGGTGAATGAAGGCAAACTGGAGACGGTCAAACGTCTAAGTACTTTTATCAACGAAGTAATGCGCTATGCATTTATTCGTAGAATCATTCCATTTAACCATCTGGCCGACATTTCCAAGTTATTCCCAAGCCCTAATGTGCGGCATTCGCCGACGATACCCTGCAAGGAATTGCCAGATTTTCTAGAAACACTTTCGAACGCCAACATCAGGCCACTAACCCGTCTGTTAATACTATGGCAATTACATACCATGACTCGCCCAAAAGAAGCCGCAACAGCACGTTGGGATGA
>NZ_LWFT01000403.1:0-435 GCF_001635105.1 Oleiphilus sp. HI0079 | reverse complement strand
CTTGCGCTTCGCCCAAGTGCTGGCTGAATGAGCTCAATCGCGATGCCTGTCGCAAAGAGCGCGCCGCCGATTTGGGCTAGCCGAAATCCAGTTGTTTGTTGTTCTGACTTGAGCAGGGAAATCAAGAGAGCAGTGCAGAGATAGGCTGCAAAAGCATGGGCGCTATCGTGGAGGGGGCCCCAAAATAGGTTTTGGTTTTCTACGCTTTCAATGCCGACGATTAAAAGCGCTAACAGCAGTGCGATGAGGCTGGATTTAAACGGACTTGGGATGCTTATGGCGTGCACAGGATCTCGATTTGTTAGGGTGCTTTGGCTTGATCTGCGTCAATTATTTGGCGCCGAAGGCCTTGAATTGTTGTTTTTCGCTCCCATCTTAATACGCAAGTAAAACGACGGGCTGTGACATCATAGCCCAACTGAGAGGTTTAAAATG
>NZ_LWFT01000402.1:0-270 GCF_001635105.1 Oleiphilus sp. HI0079 | reverse complement strand
TAACTCATCGACTTGCTCGATATTGTTATTTAGCACGACCTTGACACCCTTGTTTTGAATCTGCTCTGTGACAAATTCAACTACATCCTGATCAAAGCCTCTGAGTATCTGTGGTCCGCGCGTAACCAAGGTCATGTCAACGCCAAGGCCCTGTAATATGCCAGCTAATTCAACTGCGATATAACCTCCACCTTGCATAACGGCGGTTTCCGGCAGGTCATTCAAAAAAAAGAATTCGTTCGAAGTCAGGACGTGCTCCGCCCCTTTAAA
>NZ_LWFT01000401.1:0-683 GCF_001635105.1 Oleiphilus sp. HI0079 | reverse complement strand
TCTTCAGTGAGGCCAACTGTTCCAATATTGGGTTGGCAGAAGACTGCAGTAGGAATGTTGGAATAATCTACAGGCTGTGCAACAGAATCAGCAAAGAAGTAGTTCGCAAGGTACATTCCCTCAGCCAACGCCACCGGCGTGAGTTGGACGCGATCAATTACGTCGCCGATCGCATAAATGCTCGGGATATTCGTTTGGTAATGATCATTTACAAGAATCGCCCCAGACGCTGCGCATTGAACACCTGCATTCTCTAAGCCTAAGTCGTTGGTTTTAGGTATTCGTCCAATGGCCGAAAATATCTTTCCTGTGTTTAAGGTGTCGCCTGAGGTCAAACTAACTCGAAAGTCTCCACCTTCTAACTCATCGACTTGCTCGATATTGTTATTTAGCACGACCTTGACACCCTTGTTTTGAATCTGCTCTGTGACAAATTCAACTACATCCTGATCAAAGCCTCTGAGTATCTGTGGTCCGCGCGTAACCAAGGTCATGTCAACGCCAAGGCCCTGTAATATGCCAGCTAATTCAACTGCGATATAACCTCCACCTTGCATAACGGCGGTTTCAGGCAGGTCATTCAAAAAAAAGAATTCGTTCGAAGTCAGGACGTGCTCCGCCCCTTTAAAACTAGGCTTACGTGGCCAGCCTCCGGTTGCTACCACAATTCTCTCTGCTGAATA
>NZ_LWFT01000400.1:0-409 GCF_001635105.1 Oleiphilus sp. HI0079 | reverse complement strand
AAGTATATTCACTACCCTAAAGTGTCTCTTATCCCATACGAAATGCGTAGCTCGAGCTTTACGATCATGGGCAAAGTCACGAAACCAGGCTTTTACTACTTTGACGGCTCTATTCGCCTCGCAGACGCAATCGCAAAAGCGGAAGGCCTCTCAGTTGGTGTATTCGACAACAACACCATCGAACTGGCCGATCTACAACATAGCTTTGTTCGTCGTGGTGACGACATACTCCCGATCGACTTTGACGCGCTCCTTCGCAAAGGCGATGCGCTGATGAACATTCCTTTGATTAACGGCGACTATATTTTTATTCCGTCGGCAATGAACCAAGAAGTGTATGTCATTGGTGAAGTGAATAAACAAGGTTACTTTGGATTCAAGCCGAACATGACAGCAGGCCGTTTACTGG
>NZ_LWFT01000399.1:0-732 GCF_001635105.1 Oleiphilus sp. HI0079 | reverse complement strand
GTAGTCAGACAAACCCAAAACCTCGTCATCATCCATATCGTAGCGATATACAGCACCATAATCTCCGTCAAGAGGCGTAAAGCCAGCGGGCCCAACATTCTCTTCAGCACCGACGTTAACCTGATCAGAAGCGCTATCTTCACTTGGTGCACCAATAAAAAAGGACGTCCCTACGATAGCAACGGTGGAACCGAATAGATCACCTTCGTCATTGTTTTGTGGTTTCAGATAGGCCAACGGAGTAATGACATTATTTTGCTGGGGTGTTTCATAAAGCATCACTGAACCTGATTCAGCGTTGCTCGCAGCGACAGGATTTTGGTCAAGAAAGGCAGGGTCAACAACTCCGTTAAAAACAGGAAGGTCGTCAATATTTGCTGCGTCTTTGGGAGCCCCAATCGCGACATAGTTTTCTGTTGCGCTTATAGATGAGCCGAACTCCTGGCCATCATGCTCTATGATTGATCGGTAGGTCAAAACCGAATCAAAACGTCCATCGCTATCTCTTCGATATTGAAAAACCGCTCCCTGCGGCGTCCCGCCACCCTGTCTCGCGAATGGCGCACCAACCAATAACTCACCGCCTACTTCCGCTAACGCGGTCCCAAACCCGTTGTTTGGATACGTAGCATTAGCAGAGTTATCGGGGCTCTTCAGATAAGAAATTTCTTGCGCAGTACAGCCCTCACTGATCAAAAACTCATATACTGCTCCACTATTTGCGCGATCATA
>NZ_LWFT01000398.1:0-270 GCF_001635105.1 Oleiphilus sp. HI0079 | reverse complement strand
ACGGCGGTATTGATTAGCGTCGGCCACAGGCAACACAACGAGACTGTGACCGCCGAAGTGATAAAAGACTTGGAAAAGAAAGGATCATCCGTCACATAAACAGCACTGACGATCATCGTCACTAGAGGCAGCCATGCCAGCGGAGAAACCGGCTTAAACAACTGAATAAGCGGATTAATCGCTGAATACGCTGACTTGCTTAAACCACATAAAATTCCTAAAGGCACGGCAATCAATGAGGCAAAAATAAAGCCTGTTGCGACCGTGACA
>NZ_LWFT01000397.1:0-36609 GCF_001635105.1 Oleiphilus sp. HI0079 | reverse complement strand
AGATTAGGGGCACGCCTTACTCTGCGCTGTCCTTTGTTGTAATCCCATACCTGGCGCTCTTCTTTGACTTGGTTCAGCGTCTCATGGACGAGCAACGCACCACCGGCAAGTCGTGCTGGGGCCTTATTAAACGACAGGAAGTAAAAAAGAATATTCTCTAACTCATCGAAACTGCCATCGGGGCGATGGAAGTTAAACAAAATCTCGTACTGCTTAGTGATAGGCTCAAATGCACCCGTTCGATGCACCGACACCTCGGCTGCGTTTTTAACCACATATATACCGCGCCAGCGTGTCATGTGATTCCAAATTGCTTGAAGCGCTTTTTCAGAACTATTCCCGTGCAGAATTGGAAACGGGATGCCACCGTACGCATTTTTGAAGCCAAGCCCGCCGTCCGTTAATGACGCAGTCACCGCGTTTTTCTTCGTATTCTCGAGGACCCAGTCCGGCATAGAATGGGATCGATGAGAAGGATAAACATCCATTCGAAAGGTATCAGGATAGGTATTAAACATAGCGCTCTGGCCGGGCGTAAGCTTGCCGGCATACGTTTCAAGATTGCTCGTTTCTATCGAGAATTTGACCTCGTCGGACGCAAAGGGATCAACATGGGGAAAACCATTCCCCTGAAAACCCTCAGGTGCCTTGGTAATGCCACCCGTCCATTCAGGGATCGTTTGATACTTGTTTGATGCTTTGATCGAACCAAAGGGTGTAAGCGACTTTCCTAGTTTGTTGGCCTCAGCTTGCGATACGCCAGCGATAGCATTCTGATACCCCAGAAAAAAACATAAACAACCCAACAGTGCTAGACACTTCTTACTCATAACATTACCTTTATTAGCAGAGTTCAGGGATGCCATCGAGCGACCTGTCCCGATCACTCTCTGACAATAACTCTCTTCGTTACCGCTGCGATTTATCGCGCATACGCACTTGCACGATGACAATTATAGAAAGGAAACGTCATTTTTCCTGAAAGTCGCCATGTTTCTTTTATCCCACACTCAGTCAATGGCGTATCAGACAGCTAAAAGCGACTTTGCCTGTCGACTTTTCGGCAGCATCAACTACGCTTGTTCCCACTTGATTAATGATAATCACAGCACCAACATAGATGGAGAAAGACATGTCACGAGTTCTACTAAGCGCCTTATGCGCCACGTCATTATTGGCATTGAGCGCAAGTCCGGCTTTAGCAGATCCACATAAAAAACGAGGTTGGGTCGACATCAGCGATGACCAAGAGCTATTTGATAAAAACTGCGATTACAAGGTATGGTTGACCGAAGAAGGTGAGTGGCGCGAGACTTGGTATCTTGAAGCATTTGATGCAGAAAACGCGTTTTATACCATCAACCGTGAGAGTAGTTCGTGGAGTAACGAAGACGACTTCTACGCGCTGAACTACAAGAAAAAAACCAAATTTCTAACGCGCGATAGCTCCATTGATGTGGTGCCGTTTAAGCTCTGCATTCACAATTAAGTCACGCACATCGCGCCAAGGCTAATTCAAACTCTGATAGATGACGACACAAAATAGAATAAGGCTGAGACCCTGCCAGAACTTGAGCGGGTCTCGCTCTATCAACGGGGGTTTTGTTTTAGCCAAGTAATCGACGCTCGGCTTGCCTAGTTCATAAACAAACTCAGCGACCTCCTGGTAGCGTTTGTTAGGATCAATATGAGCAGCTTTGCCAATCGCATAATCGACCCAGTCGGGTACTCTATTTTCATCCAAGTTTAGCGATTTGTAGCGCAACTTAAATTGATCACGTTTACTGCGCGTTTTAGACACTGCGATGCCATAGGGTAAATCGCCCGACAGCATTTTATAAGCAATCAACGCAAGTGAAAAAATATCGGAACGAGCACCTCCCTGCTCCCCAAGATAATATTCCGGCGCGGTGAACTGGGCTGTTCCAAGAATCCGCATATCGCGATTATTGGTCTCGGCAATGCCTGCAACATACGTCGAGCCAAAGTCGATTATCTTCACGACCCCCTGTGCATCTATCATGATGTTGTTAGGCCGTAAATCTTGATGAACCATTTCTTGCCGATGAAAGGCCTGAAGGCCTCTTGCCACCTGTCCAATGATATCCCGTACGACATCAATCGACGGCCTTGGGTTGTCTCGCATCCACTGAGTTAGGGTCTGCCCTTCGATATATTCCGTGACGCTGTAGAGGTACTTCTGTTCACGGTTAGCGCGATGCGCTTTCAGCACATGCGCATTATCAATACGTCGTGCGATCCAATCTTCCATCAAGAAACTTTCAAGCACGTCAGTATTGGTTCTTAGCTCAAGCGAGGGCGTCTTGATCACGACCCGTTGCTGAGTACTCAGGTCCTCGGCTAAAAACACATGACTGCGGCTACCGATATACAACTCACGGAGAATAGTATATCCATCAAACTCCATTCTTGGCGCAAGCATCGGCGCCGGAGGCAGATTACCCGCCTGTATCTGGAGCTCATTGACGTGCTTATCGGGAAGAGACTCTACTCGAACAATCTGGAGCGTCAGGTTGTCGTCGCTACCCGCAGACAGCGCTTGTTCCACTAGCTCTTTGGCCAACGCATCAAAACGCCCAGTATCAGCGGTATCGATAGCACTCACGGCTTTCGCCAAGACTTTCGGATTCAAAAACTCATAGACGCCATCTGTCGCGAGTATGAAGGTGTCACCCACATTGAGAGGTTGGCTTTGATAATCCACGTCAACGTGGTTATGAATGCCAATAGCGCGCGATAGATAACTCGATTGCGAGTCCAGTACATGACGATGATCTTCGGTTAGCTGTTCAAGGTTGTCTCCCTCAACACGATAGATTCTTGAATCCCCGCAATGAAAAAAATGCGCCGTGTTGGATTTCAGAATAAGCGCAGCAAGCGTGCATACATACCCCTTTTCTTTATCCCAGCGATACGGGCTGTTTTGTGTTTGAGCATGCAACCAGGAGTTGGCCGATTTGATCACGCGATACGCAGACGTTTTTACACTCCATGATTCCGGCGTGCAAAAGTAGTCAGATAAAAAACTGGTAACAACCGTCTCGGAGGCACACTGACTCACTTTACTGGTACTAATGCCATCAGCCAGCGCGACAGCAAGCCCCTTACTGGTGCGCTGCGGTTCATCAGGAACAACCGCACCATGAAAATCCTGATTTACAGGTTTTTGACCCTTCGTCGAATATTGGCCGATCGATACAGACAGTTGCTTACTCATATACGAAAATCCCCGCTCTTCACTTTTAAAAGACGAGCGGGGATTCCTTTTCTAATTGCTAAAAATCAGGTGATGTAAAACTTAAGAAGCCAAAGTGCTCTCGCCAATCTCAGCGCGCTTACGTTCAGGGTTCGTGCGAACATGCGTCCAGTAAATTGGAAGACCAACTAATAGAAAACCACCAACTAAGTTACCGAGTGCTGTTGGAATTTCATTCCAAACAAAGTAATCAACGACAGTGAACTCACCACCCATGATCATAGAGAATGGGAATAGGAACATATTCACAATTGAGTGCTCAAAACCCATAAAGAAGAACAGCATTACCGGCATCCACATCGCAGCCATTTTGCCTGTAGCGCTCGTTGAAATCATCGCTCCAACAACACCCATGCTCACCATCCAGTTACACAACATGCCACGGATAAAAATCGTAAACCAACCAGAAGCGCCATGCTCTTGATAACCAAGCGTTCGAGACTCACCAATCGTACTTACTTTCGCAGCAAGTGCTCCGCCGTCAGTGTTATAGCCATACGTAAGAATAAATGAGGCGAAGAATGCCGTCATCAAGGCACCCGCAAAGTTACCAACAAACACCAAGCCCCAGTTACGTAACATCTCTCCGGGTGTCACGCCTGTCCGCTTATCAAGTACCGCCAAGGGCACCAAGGTAAACACACCGGTGAGCAGATCGAACTTCATCAAGTACAACATCATGAAGCCAACTGGAAATAACAATGAGCCAACGAGCAAACTACCCGTCTTCACAATTACCGTAATCGCAAAAAACGCGGCCAGGCCAAGAATCGCCCCAGCCATAAATGCGCGCACTAATGTGTCTTTGGTTGACATGAATACTTTTTGCTCACCCGCATCCACCATCTTGGCTGCGAATTCGCTCGGTTCTAAATACGCCATACTTCTTGCCCTCATATATTTTTTAATAATTGCACGAGGGGAAGTGCTTAATTCTAGCCAGAAGAAAAAAAATGTTTCTATTACAAAGAGCTAGAGATAAAGCTGATTATTTTATGGCCATTATTTGGAAGACCCAAATTACCCCTACGCACCATAGAGGCTCTTCGGTATAACTATTGTGGTGCACGACGCTGTAATAAAGCATCCACCCGTTTGTTGTAGCGCTTGGTCATTCGAGAAAACCGTAGCCGATCACTGATCAGCGAATACATGGGTGATGGCGACGGCTTAGGAGATTTTCCCTTACCAAGGCGGCGCAACTGTCTGCGCACCATCGCCATGGTCGCAAGTGACGCAATGGCTTTATCGCTAAACTGCGGCTCTGGAATGCTGACCGTTGCATGCGGCTGGGTTTGCCAAAGCGAAGGTAAGTTGGGGTTCAAAGCCAACGCCGTTGCCATACCGACAATATCGACACCTGCTGCAAGCACACTTTCGGCGACTTCTTTGCGACGAATGCCACCGGTCGTCATCAAGGGCATTGTCGCGACCTTGCCAAGCTCACGTGCGAATTCCAGAAAATACGCTTCTCTGGCCAAGGTTCTCCCGTCTGCCGTCCGCCCTTGCATCGCAGGACTCTCATAACTCCCGCCAGAAAGCTCTACCAGATCTACAGCTTCGTTATTCAGCTGTTCAATAACATACCGCGCATCATCCTCGCTAAAGCCTCCTCGCTGAAAATCAGCCGAGTTCAGCTTTACAGAGACAGCAAACGTATCGCTCACCGCTGAGCGAACGGCTCTAACGACTTCGATCAACATGCGAGAGCGATTTTCAATCGTACCGCCCCACTCGTCTTCGCGCTTGTTACTGATGGGAGACAAAAACTGTGACAGCAAATAGCCATGCGCGGCGTGAATCTGTACGCCGGCAAAACCCGCCTCTTGAGCGCGTCGCGCAGTTGTCGCAAAGCGCGCTATGATCTCTTGAATGTCAGACGCTGTAAGCGCTTTTGGCTGCGCGAGCATGTTGGAACGCTTACCAATATCAACTGCGATATCCGATGGGCCAACGGCTTTGCCCTTTAGCGCAGCAAACACCTGTCGCCCCGGATGGTTAATTTGCATCCACAGCTTGGTGTCGTTCTGCTGACCACACTCCGCCCATTGTTTGAAACGATCAAGGGCGCTGACACTGTCAAGAACGACACCTCCGGGACCTGTCATGGCCAACCCATCGACCATCACATTCCCCGTAATCAGCAAACCAGCGCCTCCGCTCGCCCACTGTTTATAAAGCCCAAGCAAGAGATCGCTTGGCAAGCCATCCGCATCGGCCATATTTTCTTCCATCGCGGCTTTCGCAATCCGGTTTTTAACGGTTAGTCCACAGGGAAAAGTGAAATTTGAATAGAGCATTGCTTGCATCAAGAAACCTTATTTTTGAATTAGATTGATAGAGCAAAGAAACCACATTTGGACGATCGCACCATCAGAATAGCCTGCCACGCTCTGTCCATACAGAGCATAGCGACACACCGTGACAGTTGGTTATATCCGGCCACAATACCCGTCACCTCGCCTTTAATGGCATACTCGTAACCAGACATTGGACCATCTTACAGAGAAGCAAAGATGCAAATCGACTTATCGAGCAAAGAAAGCTCTGAGATTTACCATTTACTCACACAAACAATCGTCCCTAGACCTATCGCTTGGATACTCACTGAAAATAAAGCAGGTGCCGGAGAACCCTTTAATCTGGCGCCGTTTTCCTTCTTCAATGCGATGGCCAGCGCACCCCCAACGTTAGTGGTCTCTATCGGTAAGAAACCGACGGGGGAAGAGAAGGACACGCGAGTCAATCTTGCCGAAGGCGAACTCTGCGTTGTGCATATACCACAGGTTACGCACATGCAGGCGGTATCCGACTCATCAAAAACACTTGAGTACGGCGATTCGGAGTTAAAGCACTCCCAAATGGATCATTGCGATTTTGAAGGCTTCGCACTGCCAAGACTTGCCGATTGCCCCATTGCCTTTGGATGCAAAGTTGCCAAGGTCGTTGAGTGGGGGCCGGCACCTCAGGCTCTGATTCTGCTCCAAATCAGCCATGCTTTTATTGACGATGAGATCTGCACGCAAGATGACAAAGGACGAACGCGCGTTGATGCCAAAAAGCTCAATCCACTGGCACGCCTTGGCGCAAATGAATACGCCGAACTGGGTGATATTTTGACGCTAGCGCGACCTGACTAGACACATAAATCAGGCGTCACTGAGTTGTCCTTGATCGTCGCTGTTTTTCTTATTAAGTGCAGCATCACGTCATTTTCAACAATCGAACACCGCCGCACCCGTCTTCAACGGGTTGTTCCAAGAGGACGCGACCATGCATATTACAGAAGCGACTAAAAATGACTGGGAAGCGATTTGGCCGATATTTAGCGAGATCGTCTCGGCAGGAGAAACCTACGCGTATGACACCAGCACCACCAAAGAGCAAGCTAAGAAAATTTGGTTAGAAACGCCTCTTAAAACCTATGTTATTGAAGAAGACGGCAAGGTATTTGGTTCATACTATATCAAAACAAACCAAGCGGGCCCGGGTAGTCATGTGTGTAACTGCGGCTATATGGTTTCTTCTCTTGCTCGGGGAAAGGGACTCGCAACACTGATGTGTGAGCATTCACAAAAAATTGCTTTGGAACTGGGATACCAAGCCATGCAGTTTAACTTTGTCGCATCTAGTAACGCTGGCGCAGTAAGATTATGGAACAAATTGGGCTTCGAAACGGTAGGTCGTTTACCAAATGCCTTTCGTCATCCGGCCCTAGGATATGTAGATGCATTGATAATGTATAAATGGCTATGCACTAAGTAAGAGAACAAAAAAGTGGTAACTCATCATTGATGAACCAAGGTTATAGCTACACTAAAAAATAAAAAACAGACATAAAAAAGCCGGGGATCAACCCGGCTTTTGACAACAACGCTTTGAAATTAAGCGAGTTTACTTCGCAGCGTTTCGAGCCGCTTCCAACCATCCATCAAAGGTCGCTTGGTTTGCTTTAATCCAATTAAGCGCATGCTGACGAATCTGCTTTTGAGAGTCTTCTCCGTTTGCGATTAACATGTTCTCTGCACTCACATCGTTAACCGAAAGTGATGCCAACTCGAAAAGTTTAGCGGCAGCCGGATTTTCTTCTGCAAATTTTTTGTTCGCTACAATGCGCTCGCTATTGATATCAAACCCGTAGTTTTTACCGTTTGGAAGCTTGGTGTCAGAACCATTCGGGTTGGACGAAAACGGAACTTCCAACCAAACAACATCTTTGCCAGGAACAAGCTTTCCACTCACCCAGTAAGGGGTCCATGTATAATAGAAAACAGACTCGCCATCGTTGTAACGTGCAATGGTGTCTGAAATGATTGCAGCGTACTGGCCTTGTTTGTGCGTAATGGTATCGCGCAATTCAAATGCATCTAGTTGATGCTCAATCACACCTTCACAACCCCATCCAGCCTGACAGCCAGTCAAGTCAGCCTTACCATCACCATCTGTATCAAATAGCTTTGCGATTTCAGGGTCTTTAAAGTCACCAATATTGTCGATGCCGTATTTGTCCGCTGTTTTCTTATCAACCAAATAGCCTTGCGCCGCACCTTTGATGTAATGACCTTTGCGATAGAACTTATCGTCACCACCTGCATTGTCATACATACCATTGTGCAGTGGATACCAGTTAACCGCCATGAATGTTGCATCGCCACTCGCTATTGACGTGTAGCCCGCGCTGTAATCAACTTCTTTTGTTTCTTGAACATCGTAGCCCAACTGAACCAAAGCTTCGTTCAAAATAATCGTCTGAAAAGACTCTTCCGCGATCGCACCTTGAATAGGTACAACCTCAACACCTTTACCAGGCATGTCTGATGCCGTTGCCGACATCGTGGTGATGCCAATGCCTAACCCAATCGCTAAAGCTCGAATAGCTTTCATTTTATGCTCCTTGATGTGCATTTATTGTTGTTTACCAGAAATTTTGCGAAGCAAACCAATAGGGCCGGCTTCATACCAATGACGCGTTCCTCGATCCCGAGCCGACTGCCCTAAAGACTGGGTCAACCTGTCGAGAATAATCGCCAGAATCACAATGCCAACGCCACCCACGGTCGCTAAACCAATATCCAAACGACCGATACCACGCAGTACCATTAGCCCCAAACCGCCAACAGAAATCATTGACGCGATAACCACCATAGAAAGGCTAAGCATTAGAGTCTGGTTCACTCCAGCCATAATAGTTGGCATAGCAAGCGGTAACTGCACTTTAAACAGCATTTGCTTACTGCTAGCGCCAAAGGACTGCGCAGCTTCGATCAAGTCTTCTGGGACTTGACGAATACCTAGATTAGTTAAACGAATAACAGGCGGTACGGCGAAGATAATGGTTACCACCACTCCTGGCACGTTACCGATACCAAAAAGCATTACGATAGGAACCAGATAAACAAACGCCGGCGTCGTTTGCATCGCATCCAATATTGGCCGAATCACTTGCTGCGCTTTGTCGCTGCGCGCCATCCAAATCCCTGACGGAATCCCCACAACCATACAAAAAAATACGGAGGTAAGTACTAGAGCGAGGGTTGTCATCGACTCTTCCCACGCGCCTATTGCACCAACGACAAAAAGGCTCACCATGGTTGCAACACCAAGCCGTTTACCGGCAGCCTGCCAAGCTAATAACCCCATAAATAAAATCATGAAAATTGGATTAATACTTTGCAGTAGAGCTTCAATTGAACTTAGCGTTGCATCGATTGGGGCTTTAATCGCAGAGAAAAATGGTCGGAAATTGCCAACCACCCAACCGATTCCAGTCTCGACCCAGCTCTCAAGCGGAATGAGCTCATTGGCAAACGGATCTATAATCGAAAAAGGCGCATCTGGCTCTGGAGCACCAGCTGATAGAGTCTGGCTAGTGGTTGTCTCACTCGCTGCCCCCCAGGGGTTGGCATCTGAGTTTACCTCTTCTATCGACTCTTGTACTTCGGTCACTGCCCATGGATTACTCGCGTCCTGACTCATACGTCTTCCTCCCGATCCAGAGTCTCAAGCAATATGGTGCGGCTTATAACACCCAAATACTTGTTTGCTTCATCTACTACCGGAATTGGGCATGGCCCCTGCGCAACCGCTCCCAGAGTTTCTTTAATAGCCATGTCTGAAGGCAAGGGTTGAATATCAAGGTAGGCTTGCTCAAGCGTCTTCTCCTCCTTGATCACGCTATTTAGCGAATCAGCAGAAACAGCACCCATGAAGGAGCCCGCTTTATCAACGACGTAACCGTACTCTCGATCATTATCTTGAAGCTGCTTAAGCCCTGACCGAAGGCCACCATCAGCCTGTTTCTTGATCAGAGTCACCTGTTTCTTCTGCGCAATATCACCTGCAGTAAAGACGTTACTCACATCAACGCCTCGGAAGAAGGAACGCACATAATCATTGGCAGGGTTATGCAGAATATCGTCCGGTGCGCCCACCTGCACAACCTCACCACCCTGCATGATGGCAATCCTATCGCCAATGCGCATCGCTTCGTCTAAATCATGAGAGATGAAAATAATGGTTCGCTGATGCTTGGCCTGAAGCTGAACCAGCTCATCTTGCATTTCCGTTCGAATTAACGGATCAAGCGCGGAGAAAGCCTCATCCATTAGCATAATATCGGGATCATTCGCCAACGCACGAGCAAGCCCCACACGCTGCTGCATACCACCTGAAAGCTCATCAGGATAACTATCGGGATAAGCTTCCAAACCAACTTGTGCAAGGGCTGCTAACGCTGCTTCTTGCCTCTCGCTAACATCGACCCCACTTAACTCCAGGCCAAACGCTGCGTTTTCAAGCACATTGAGGTGCGGCATCAAAGCAAAAGATTGGAACACCATGCTTATTTTCTTACGCCGAACTTCTCGAAGACCGTGGGTGTCCATCTTAGTGATGTCTTCACCATCAATGAGAACCTCACCCTGAGTGGGTTCAATCAAACGATTTAGCAGCCGAACCAAGGTGGACTTTCCTGAACCGGAAAGACCCATCACCACGAATATCTCGCCTTCTTCAATCTGCAAATTGGCGTCTTTGACGCCGATCGTCATTCCGGTTTTGTTAAAGATTTCGTCTTTATCTTGACCGGACTGAAGTAGCTGGAGTGCTTTTTTGGGCTGATCGCCAAATACTTTATATAAATTCTTAACTTCTACTTTGATCGTCATTATTTAGATGTGTAATGGTTTTTATATCAACGAGCATACTATAGAGCTGGATCACTTATCGCAAACCAAGCGCGTGTTGGTGACGCTTTATATTCGAGCAATCGCAATACACTGATTTTCACTTGGCATGCTTTTCAATTTGTACACTAAACAATCAAAACGAGGGCGAACGCTTACTTTCGAGAGAGGTGCTAGGTTCCCCCGCGCCTTAACTTTCAAGAAGAACTAAACGGATGCATCGAGCGCGACAATAACCTGCTTAGCCAGTCGCTCACTGTAGGAATGGATTTTCCAATGGCCTGGGCTCCAGCCTTTTACAAAACGGTGAAAGTCGGTCCATGCTATTGGGTACAATGGCCGCCATGCGGCGTCCAGAGCCGCGGGATCAATGGGCTTACCAAAGTGGGCAATCGCCTGTTTTGTCGCAGCAAAGTACATAGCTAGCAGTTCTTGCTCATAGCGTTCACAATCGCGTTCACGCAAACAGCTGCCAATAAAATAGGCCACATCTTTCATACCACAGCCACGACCAACATATTGAAAATCAACTGCTGCGACCGACTGTCCATCGTCTGCAAAGCAGAAGTTGGCAAGCTTTGCATCGCCATGCACTAGAGTTTGAAATGGAGCGTCTTTTAATCGTTGATCAATCTCTGAGGCCGCGTGTTTAAGCGGAAGATCGTCCAGCGCGTCCAACTCATCTGGGCGCGTTTCCAAGTGCCAATATGTACCTGTTGGCCACAACCCCTCAACCGGTTCATCGATAAACCGCACATGAAAGTGCGCAAGCCAAGCAAGGCATTGCCGCATACGCTCAAGATCTATCTGTTCATGACGCACCGAAAAACCGGCCGCGTCCAAATCCTCCAGCACCATCACATATTCGTTATCACTCTCCTTGGCGAAGTAACATTGCGGCACACGGCAAGATACATCGCACAACGCTGCATAATTTGAATACCAATGACTCTCGACTTGATAAGAACGCACTTTGCGTTGGTGTGATAGGTCCGAGCTCCAACCACGCGGATGTGCATGCTGCTCGGGCAACGTAACGTGTTTGACGATAATGCTCTGATCGTCTTCATTGCCGCCATCACATACATCACGGCCATCACTTCTTCCACGCGCTAAACGATAGCGCGCAATCTCGCCGTAACCGCTCCAAAGACTTTGGACGGTTTCTGACTTGAGCCATTTTTCTGCGTTTAGCTGATGCAAGATTGCATCATTTAGATTTTGATTCATCATCAGCGCTTAATGCGTTTATATTTTGACTGATTATGACAAGCAATTGGTGACTTGAACATTGGCATTCCCCCATCTTGGGTTTAGTGTTTTTGAATCAAAACATAAGAGTGGCGACACACGATGAACAACATTTTTATCTCCGGTGCGGCCATGGGCATCGGCCAGGCAACGGCTCAGTACTTTTATGCGCGCGGATGGTCCGTCGGCGTAGCCGATGTGGACAAAGAAAAACTCGAAGCCTTTGCAGAGGGCAAGGACGCTACACGTTTCCATACTTATGAGTGTGACGTTACCAATGCAGAGCAAGTCAGCTCTGCGATGAAAGACTTTTGCGAGAAGCACGACGCGCAGTTAGAAGTATTGGTCAACAACGCAGGTTGGCTCAAAGTGGGTGATTTTGAAGAGCTTGAACTAGCAGACCACCATCGCACGATCGATATCAATGTAAAAGGTGTTTTGAACTGCCTCTATGCAGCTTTTCCCTATCTCAAGAATGGCAAAGGCACCGTCATCAACCTATCTTCTGCGAGTTCGAGTTATGGTGTACCAGAGTTATCAAGTTACTCCGCAAGCAAGTTTGCAGTGAAAGCGATAACCGAGGCACTTGAGTTAGAGTGGCAAAAATACAGCATTAAGGTGTGCGACGTGGTCCCCCCATTCGTAAATACACATATGCTGAGTTCGCAAACAAAACAATCGCGGGCGTTGAGTCGCATGGGGGCGAACCTTGTCGCGGGAGATGTCGTTCGTTGCATCGCAAAGCAAGTAGAGTCGCCGGTATTGCATCGTCCGGTTGGATGGCAGTATTTTTTACTTCATCACCTATCAACGCTAACCCCCACCTTTTTGCAGCGTGGACTCATGAAGTTTCTGAGCCGGGCCTGATTCAACAGACCTCACAGGTAAAAAACGACACCGCGCATGGTTCGATCGATGTGTCGTTTTGTTGAAGCGTTCAAAAACGCGAAGTCAACACGCCTCATCCGCTTTTAATTCGTTAGGCAGTCCCGTATGATTTTTTGAATTCGCAATCTGTCTACGAAACTCATTCCAAGCTAATTTAAAGAGGCTATACATGCATTTTTTCCGTTCTTTGAGCACGCAATCGATTCGCTCAATGGCCCTGCTTTTGATCGTATTATTTGTACCGATCTCGAGCATTCAAGCGGCCATGGTCGGGACAGATGTCATTCTTGAGACACAGCAAAATCAAGTAGACCGAGGACAAATTCTCGAGCGACTACAAGCAGAAGACGCGAAAAACATCATGGCGAAGCTCGGTATTGACGCAAGCGAGATTGAAGAGCGAGTCGCAAACATGACGACCGCAGAGCTCGCGGAGTTCAACGCCAAGGTCGACACTTTGCCGGCAGGTGCTGGCATCGATATTTTTGCCTTTGTGGTCATTCTTTTGTTTTTGATGATCGTCTTGGATCTACTCGGGGCAGTCGACTTTTTCCCGGCAATTAAAACGATACATTACTAGGCTCGAATGCGCTTTTTCTTCAAAGACAAAAACGGGTATGCGTTTGCTTTGGCGCTCGTACTGAGCCTACTACATGGTTGTGCAAGCCATCAGCAATCGCGCGCGCTTATGTTCGAACCTCCAGAAGATATTCCGTCCCGCGCTAACGTTGAATATGTGCCCTTTGTTGGACAAGCAGAGTACTTCTGCGGCCCGTCGGCAATGAGCATGATGTTGCAGGCGCAAGGGCTTGAGCCTGATCTCGATCAGCTGGTTTCGATGGTTTATGTGCCTGAACGCAAAGGCAGCTTTCAAGTCGAGCTCAAAGCAGCCACACGACGCTTTGACCTCATCCCTTATGAAATCAAACCAAACATGGAAGACCTGCTCCGCGAAGTGGCCGCAGGAAACCCCGTGCTCGTATTGCAAAATTTGGGACTCAAAAGCGCTCCAACATGGCATTACGCTGTCGTGGTCGGCTACGACTTACCGAATAAAGAGGTCATTCTTCACAGTGGCATGGAAGCGAACGCGCACTTTCTGATTACAACGTTTGAACGAACATGGCTCGCCCAAAGCGATGGTTGGGGCATGGTCATTTCGGCTGCGAATACGTTTCCTCGCACCGCAGAGCCACTGCCCTATCAAAAGAGCATTGAGTCTTTGGTGAATATCGGAAAAACAGATCTTGCGTTAGATGCATACATTCACGCCGTTGAGCACTGGCCTGAATCTGCTGCCCTCGCTTTTGGCGCAGGCAACCTCTTGTACAATCTGAATGAATATGAAGAGGCAAACCAGTTCTTCTTTCAAGCCACGCAACTCGAACCAAGCAATGCAATTTATTGGAACAACGCCTCATACAGCGCCGCACAACTTGGCTGTTCAAATGCACTCATGGCCGTGGAATGCGCAATCACACTTGATGGTGACAACCCAGCGTTCAAGTCAACCCATAACGAGGTGATCGAGTTATTGAAGCAAAACCCTAAACCATTGATCGATTGTCCGGCCTATTCTTCCTGCCCATAAAACAGCCAAAATGCCGGACAAGTCATTCCTTACGGATCAGATCAGGATATACTCGGCTAATGCTTCAATACTCTAATAATTCTGGTTGTTATTCTGTGCGCTCAATTCCGTCATACCGATCGAACCTGTCTTATCACATGCTCCTATGTGCCAGCTTATTGCTCGGTTTCGTACCCCTTGCTTTTGCTGATACGCCAAAACCCGCCGTGACTTCATCCGGCACATTATATGGGTCGTCCACGCCATACTCAGCGGCATTTTTGGATTCAGAGCCACTTGGCTCGATGCAAACAAGTACGCTTTCCGAACTCTCAGGGCTTGCTGCAAGTAACGCGAACCCCGGCCTATTCTGGGCACACAATGATAGCGGCGACTCTGCACGGGTGTTCCTCATCGACCCGTTAAATGGCGACATCAAGCTAGAGGTCAACCTTGAAGGCATCGAGGTATACGATTGCGAAGATATCACTATGCGGACGCTTCCAGACGGTCACTATCTGGTTTTGGGTGATATTGGCGACAATAGAGGCGTTCGCGACAACCTTGCGCTTCACCAGTTTCGAGAACCGAAGCTTGGCGAACATAAGCGAATGTCTATCAAAAACGCCGACATCCAAACAATGACCATAAGCTATGAAGAAGGAGCGCGAGACGCCGAAACGCTGATGAGCGCACCAGATGGGCAGTTGATCATCATCACCAAACGGGAGACACTGAACTATTACTACCAATTCCGTTTTGAAGCGTCCAAAACAGCAAGACTCACCTCAATTGCCCGCATACCAATCGAGGATATTACGGCAGGAGATATGCGCAGCAATGGTGAGCTCGCGCTTCGCACCTATGCGCAAATTTATTATTGGCCAACAACAAAAGGCAATGTCGCCAACACCCTGAGTAATTTGACAGCAGAGCGCGTCCTGACCGCACCGGAACCGCAAGGCGAAGCGCTTGCCTGGGGGACGGATGGCAGTCTTCTATCAATACCAGAAAAACCCTTTATGTTTAGCCAGGTAATCACAAAATACCCACGTGCAGCGCCAGAAAAATAGGCCTGTTCAAATCCGTTCGTTTAACAAAAAACAAGAACCTTTAAAAAGAACCAACTCATGACACTATCAGACCCTTCTTTACTCCTTATTACCGCCGCTATTTGTATGCTGGTTTCGCTTGGTCTTGCATGGCTCGCCTCTCTGATCTTGTACGCCAAAATAGCCCGCTTGAAACGTATTTTTCCCGCTACGCACCAGCTAATTCGAGCACATATAGACTACTTGCTGATGTTTATCCTTCTGGTGGCAGCGTATTACTTACAAGCACTTCTATCCATCACGCTACCCGCGTGGGTCATCGCCTTGTTGTGTGTAGGCTCACTGTATAACCCTTTTGGATTTATTGTCTTAGCTATGAAACCTGAACTCGCGAATCCACAAACATTCGGTCAAAAACTAAGGGTGCTGACGGGTTTTCTGCCTGCCACTCTCGGCTATGGCTATTTAATGATTGCGATACTCAGCAAGCTGCTCTAAACATCTGAACAAACCAGATGGGTTGAACTGGCCTATTTTGTTCCGTGAAAGCGCAGGCAAAAGCATCACTTTGCCTAGTTCTCTGCTACTATTCGCGCCAGACACCCTACACACGCTGCAAACAGGAAAGGTTCGTGTTCTTAGATCTTGATACCAAGCTTTTAGAGGCCGTTAAAGAGGCTGGCTTCCAAACCCCTACTCCAGTGCAAGAAGCCTGCTTCGAACCTGCATTAGATGGCGAAGACCTTTTTGTCAGCGCAGAGACAGGTAGCGGAAAAACGGCGGCCTACTTGTTGCCCGCTTTTGAGCGCCTACTTGACCGCGACCAAGGTGAACCGCTTGCGCTTGTATTGGTTCCTACGCGAGAGCTCGCGCAACAAGTATTGCGTCAGGCAAAACAGCTCGGACGATTCACAGACCTTAGCTTTGGTATCGTCAGTGGTGGTACCGACATCAAAAAGCAAATCGAGCTGATTGAACGACCGCCACAGTTCATTGTGGCAACGCCCGGCCGGCTCTCAGAGATTATTTCACGCGATGGATTTGATCTTTCGAGTGTTGAGGTACTGATTCTGGATGAAGCCGATCGACTGCTCGATATGGGCTTCAGTGACGAAGTGCTATCCATTGCTGCAAATTGTATGGCGCGCATGCAAACATCCATGTTTTCTGCGACGCTTGCCAACAAAGCACTCAGAGGGCTCGCCGATGAGCTTCTCGACGATCCGGCAACCATTGAGCTCAACGCCACTCAAGACAAGCATGAGTCGATCACCCAACAGATTATTTTTGCCGACGACAAAGCACATAAATTCAAGCTTATTCAATGGCTAATCGAGAACGAAGAATACAAGCATTGCGCGATCTTCTGTAACTCAAAGGAGCAGGCAGATCAGGTTCATCGCCTGATGCAGCAACAGAATATTAATGCCGGAATTCTTCACGGTGATCGTGATCAGAAACAACGTAATCTGGTAATGAGCAAATTAAGGCGTGACGAGGTTAAAGTCTTAGTCGCGACCGACATTGCAGCACGAGGCCTTGATATCGAAGGCATGGATCTAGTAATTAACTTTCAGATGCCGCGGCGTGGAGAAATCTATGTACACCGCATCGGTCGCACGGGCCGAGCGGGAGGTAAAGGCTTGGCAGTCACCTTGATCGAGGCCGCCGAATTTAACTTGATGGCAAGTATCGAGCGCTTCTTGAATCAGCGCTTTGACCGCCGAAGAATTAAAGCACTGGAAGGCTTCTACAAAGGCCCTAAAAAGCTAAAAGCTTCCGGCAAAGCCGCGGGCTCGAAAAAGAAAAAGAAAGACAAAAAAGGCGAGAAAACAACCGTCAAGAAGAAAAGCAAGAAAGCCAAGTAAGGCTACTCGTTGCGCGCACCTNCTTGACGGCGCCATTACTACTTACTCAACCAAAGCACGTCGACAATGCCCTTAGTCATTTCAAATTGCGTGGTCATTCCTGACCACGAAATTGAGCTCACAGCGATTCGCGCTCAAGGTGCGGGCGGGCAAAACGTCAATAAAGTCTCGTCTGCAATTCATTTGCGTTTTGATATTCAACACTCTTCTTTGCCCGATTTCTATAAACAAAAACTCCTGACAATGAACGATAGCCGAATCAGCAAAGACGGCGTCTTAATTCTTAAAGCTCAAGAGTTTCGAACTCAGGAAAAGAATCGTCAAGAGGCGCTTAACCGTCTTCAAGAATTGGTTCAAAAAGCAGGCTACGTGCAAAAAGCAAGACGCCCCACCAAGCCATCACGCAACTCGCAGAAAAAACGCATGGATAGGAAAACCAAGCACAGCAGAACGAAAATCTTGCGGGGGCGAGTAGACCACTAGCCCCTGAGCACAAGCCACAGCCGCAGCTATGCTTATTGCGCTTTAGACAGCTCGCCTATCACTAATTGATACAAATGATCCGGCCCATGCTGCTCTAGTGGCTGGCCATTCACAAAAAACGTGGGTGTTTGATTAATCTTAAAAGCCCGAAGATCCGCACCCTCCTGAGCAATCAACTGATCCATTTCCTCAGAATTAAGCATCGCTTTAGCACTGCTCACATTAAGGCCCGCCTGCTCAGCCAACTCCCATGCACGATCAATGTTAGGACTATGGTGAGACGCCCACTCTTGCTGTTGTAGTAACAAGGTCTCCAGAACCGCTTGATATACTTGCTGTTGTCGCGCCGCTTCGAGCAAACGCACGACAGTCTCCGATCCTTGATGGAATGCTGCATAGCGAATCACAAGGCGCACATCATCAGGGTGGCGCTTCAAAATCTCTTTTACATAGGGGTAAAAAGCACGGCACGCTTCACAGGCGGGATCAAAAAACTCCACAATGGTCACCGGCGCCGTATCCGGCCCCAAAGTTGGCGAATGGGCACGCTCAAACATCGCGCCTTCGGCCTTTTCGGCCTGAGTCACTGATGCATCATCAGAACTGCAGGCTGTGAGACAAATAACGGTTATCGCACACATAAAGGCCGCTATCCAACGCGGAGTAAAATGCATCATTTTGTGTTTCCCCTATTACTTTTTATCGTTCTTCATATTATTTAAAACTTGCGATCTTGATCGAGTACACCGATCGCAAGACAAAAAAATAGGCCTGATGCGATACCAATTGGTTCACCCCAAGCCTTTCTTAAGCTCTTCTAAATCAAGCGCTAAGCATATTGTGCTACGAGCATTCTCCACTCATCACGCTGTGCTTGCATCGCTTGTTTAAGTTCTTTGTAACGGTGCATCGCCTCAGACTTTTCATACGCTTCGCGCATCTTGCATTTCTTGGCATCTAACCATTCTTTTCGTGCTTCTGTCGCACGGTTAAGTGCCTCAACAAAATCATTAAACTGTGCCTCAAGCTTTTGTCTGATTTCTTCTGCGTCAGCATGAAAGCGCAGCTTGTCTTGAACATGCTTTAAGGCCATTTCTGCGCGCGCTTTTTCCACTTTGTGTTGACCACAACGCTTTAGATTACTCGCCAAACCTATTTTACTTAGTGAAAAAATAAACCATTTTGTTGGATCGTATTGATACCAACGAATGCCGTTACGGTAATCCGCCTGAAAACAGTGGTGGTAGTTATGATAGCCCTCACCGTAGGTTAGATAGGCAATAATACCGTTATCTCTAGCACTATTTTTATCCGTGTAAGGTTGAGAACCCCAGTAGTGTGCAAGGGAGTTAATAAAGAAAGTGACTTGCTGGGAAAGCACTAAGCGGAGAAAACCAACAATGAGCATCGTACCGATAATGTCGCCGTGCCAAACGCCAATCAGAAATGGAATACCGAAGTTCATCGCGATTGCCAGCTTTAAATAGTGACGATGTTGCCACATCACGATCGGATCTCGCTTTAAATCTGGCGCATTAGAGTAATCGTTATAGCGATCTCCACTATAATCTCGAAGCATCCATCCCATATGCGAGTACCAAAAACCTCTCTTGGCCGAATAAGGATCTTTATCGTTCTGATCAACATAGCGATGATGGACACGATGATCAGAAGACCAATGCAAGGCACTATTTTGCATGGCAAAAGCGCCGCCCAAGGCATAAATCACCTTGATCCAGTTCTTGGTTTTATATGTCGGATGCGACCACAGGCGGTGGTAACCGGCAGTAATAGACATACCGCAATAACCCATACATAAAAGAGCCGCGACGACTTGAAATAAATCATAACCCTCTACGATTCCGTACCAAGGAACGACCACCACGGCAAACAAACCGGTAATCAAAAAGAAGAGTACATTTACCCAGAGAATCTTTGGTTTACTGCTTTGATTGCTGTCCTTATTACTACCCATAAAACATTTATACCTGACACGACATACTAAAAAACAACATCATAGCAGACTACACCCATAATAGATCCAGCTTACAAATGTTTAGTGTTTCATAGTTTTGTTATGAATCGTTTGCTTCTGTCTATTGATACGTCAAAATACACAAAAGAGGACTTTATCTTCTCGGACGCTTACATGTTCAAGAACCACCTTCTCGGATTACTGCTTTGTTTAGGGCTTGCAACGCCAAGCTCAAATCTTTTTGCGCATCCGCATAACTGGATAAGTGTCTCGACCCACTTTGTTCTTAACAAACAGAACCAATTGATTAAAATCAAAAAATCGTGAGAGTTCGATAGCGTGTATTCGATGCTTACACTTGCACATGTAAAAAACACACACGAGAGCGAGCAAATAGGCCTTGTCCTCATGGCGGAGCAAATGAGCGAAAACCTCAGCGGCTACGATTATTTTTCGAATCTTATAATTGATGGCAATCGCATCGACATTCCCATAGCAGAGCACGCCAACCTAACCGTGGAAAGCCACCCACCTATTAGCGTGATGACACTCGATCTGGAGCTTAAGTTTCAGCAACCACTGGATATCGTTGATAAAAAAGTCACGTGGTCGGTGTTCGACCCAACCTATTACATCGCGATGAATCATAAATCTGTGGGTGACATCTCGATCACAAACTCAGGTAACGCGGAATGCGGCAAAGAGCTTTTTATACCGACAGCGCTCGCCGAAACCATCGCTTATGCAGATAGCTTGGACAAATCCCAACGAAACACGGATGGCTTAGGTAACAAATTTGCAGAGCGAGTATATGTTACATGTCTCTAGAAACATCACTTAAGCGCCCCTTCAACATTATATTGGCAACTGGTGGCGCCTGTTTAGTGGGCCTGATCTACTGGGCAACCTTAAATTGGACTGACTGGATGATCTATATCACCAGCCAGCAAAAAGAACTCCACGGCAAACTTTCACAGCACATGGCAAATGTTGCTAGCGAACCCGCTGTATACGGCACCGCGCTGATAACGCTTAGCTTTCTCTATGGCGTATTTCACGCAATTGGCCCAGGACACGGTAAAGCCGTGATCATGACCTACGTTGGGACTCAGGGGGCGACAGTCAAAAAAGGGGCGGCGCTTTCTTTTGCCGCTGCAATGCTGCAAGCACTTGTGGCGGTTATCTTAGTCAGCGTGATAGGCCAAGTGCTGCAATTCAGCTTCGCCGAAGTAAATAGCATGGGCGAACAGCTCACACTTGTAGGTTATGGCCTTGTGATTTCTCTTGGTATTTTCATCCTATTCAAGGCAGGACGAAAGCTGATAATAAGCCTACGCAACGAGCAACAAGCACACACCCACAGCCATTCGCACGAGCACCATGAGCACCATGAGCACCATGAGCACCATGAGCACCATGAGCACCAGCATACCGATAGTTGTGGCTGCAATCATACGATTGAAGTAAAAGAAGATACTAGTTGGCTTCAGAATCTCACGCTCGTATTTTCTATGGGGCTACGCCCATGCTCCGGTGCATTGATCGTCCTCACCTACGCCTACCTTGTCGATGCTTATGAATTTGGTGTGCTCGCCACGTTCGCAATGGGTTTCGGAACGGGCATATCGATCGCGCTCATTGCCGCGGGAACCGTTTTTGCTCGCAGCTTTTTTGAACGTTTGATTGAATCACCCTCGCCGGATTCTGCAACATTTCTAGCCAACACAGGCCTTTACCTGCAAATCGCAGGCGGAGTGCTGTTAATTGTATTTGGATGGGGTTTGCTTGCGGCTGCACTGCCCAGCGCGACAGAACACCCGTTGCGTATTGGTGGCTGAGCGCGACGTTGATCGCTTAAGAGAACAACCAAGGAAATCGTTCGATCCCTTTATACGCTTTCTGTTGTGGCGGCATATCTCGAACAAAGGCCTTTAGTTTGTCTAGAGCCAATGGGTCTTGGTAACGTTCTGCAAGCTCGCTAAGCGGGCATAGATCAATACGAATAAAGAATACCACCGCACCTGTATTTGGCAGACGCATCAGGGTTTGTCTCTCACTACGATAGTGTATTGTCGCTTCTTCTAGTAAGTTGGGCTCGTTCTCTGTCTGCCAGTTCAATGCGTCGCCTGGTTGTATTCCCCAGTTATATCGAACAACGGCCTTACCCACCTTTAAGTGATTGAAAAAGCGCGTAATCTTCGGGGTCAGCGTTAGATCAAACCCCGGTATCGGCTCATGAATTGCAGCAAGCGGTTTGAGAAATTTTTCTGCAGGGCGCCAATGGCTTGGACTCAAAACACTGGCTGCCGTTAAAACGTAATCGCCCCCTTCCTGCCCAAGATCGGATTGCGGCTGAAGAATGCATATGTCGTCAGGCAACCAGAAAGTGATATTTGCTAAGACACGTTCAACGGATCGAGAAGCTTGCCCCTTCAATGCTCTTTTGCCGCCACCAGCAGGATAGGCAGATGGATTGCCCGCAAGGTATCGGAACAAAACGTGCTCTAATTCATACACAGTATCGGCGGCTTTCGCGTGAGCAAAAAGAGCCCCGCTACCCGCCTCTAGCTCGCTTTGCTTGTGTTGGATAAGCTGCTCTAGAGTCGCGAGAGAGAAAGGTTCGATCCATTCATCATCGTTAATAGGCTGCAAGCCCATTTTAAGCATGGTGGGTGGACGATGCCGATAAAAATGAGCGAGAGAGTGCATATCTCCATCTTACTCAAACACCCGACAACGCCGCAATTTCTTTCTGAAAACACCCAGCGTGCCCTAATCTAATCGCCTGTCCTTACGTGCGCTAGCTATTACTCGGTGGCTTGATTCAGCTCATCTCTCTCCGAATCAAAACAGTTAAAGTACGCGATAAGAACTCAACTCACTCACACAACGAGGAGATCAACGTCATGATAAAGCTCTTAGAAATTGGCATTGAATACGCAGTGGCTTTTTCAGTTTCTGGAAAAATCACCGAAGACAACATGGATTTTATTCTGAATGTTGCAAGAGAGAAATCAAAACAAAACGAACATATTGTGATTCTTGAGCGCATCGAGTCCTTTGATGGCGTGTCCCTAACCGCCTTAATAGAAGAGTTCAAATATCTGCGAGAGGTCGGCTTTTCAAACATCAAGCGGGTTGCCGTCGTTACCGATAGCAAGTGGATAAAACCCATTGTCACAATCGAAGATAAGATCTTCCGGTCTATGGATATTAAATGCTTTCCACTTGAGCAAGAGGCTGAGGCGATCAAGTTCCTATGGGGCGAAGATTAGGCAGCATTCATAACCACAACGACCAAAGCATGGACCACAATCGTATGCAGCATAACAACGCACTAGCCCGTCGAATATCGCTTCCACTTTTACTCTTTTATGGTTTGGGCACGATACTCGGCGCGGGCATTTATGTTCTCGTCGGCAAAATCGCCGCCGCCTCTGGATTCCTTGCCCCGCTTGCTTTTCTGGTTGCTGCGGTTGTTGCCGGTATTACTGCACTAAGCTACTGTCAGCTAGTCGTGATGCTCCCAAGGAGTTCAGGGGAAGCCTATTACGTCGATCAGGCATTTGGCACACCAAACCTAACGAGGTTCGTCGGTTTACTCGTCGTGCTCACTGGCGTCGTTTCCTGTGCGACACTCGCCAATGGATTCGTAGGTTATCTGCAGACCTTCATCGAAGTGCCGGCGGCGATTGCGGTCATCTGTGTTGTGGTGTTCATGACGGGGCTTGCACTTTGGGGTATTGCAGAATCACTGTGGGCAGCGACGATCGTCACCTTAATTGAAATCGGCGGCCTCATACTCGTCGTGTTCGTTGGCGGCGGACAGATAGATGCGACCAACCTCTCCATTGAAGCGCTCTTTGTTCCAACATCCCTAGACGAACTTGCGCTTGTTCTCGCTGGCGCATTCCTCGCGTTTTACGCCTTCGTTGGGTTTGAAGACATGGTCAACATTGTTGAGGAGGTCAAAGAGCCCGAAAGAAACATGCCCAAGGCGATCATTTTGGCATTACTGATATCATCCAGCCTCTATATTTTAGTCGCTCTCGTCGCGATTCTTGGCATGCCTCTAGACACGCTCGCAGCCTCAGAGGCTCCGCTAAAGCACCTGCTAGAGATACACAGCGCCGAGATGGGACAATGGATCTCTGTGATCAGTCTTTTCGCCATAGTAAACGGTGTGCTCACTCAAATCATTATGGCATCTCGTGTGCTGTATGGTATGGCCAATCAGCAGCGTCTTCCTATGGTGTTTGCTGCGGTTTCCTCAAAAACCAAAACACCTTGGGTGGCCACCATCACTGTCGCCTTAATCGTTCTAGTGCTAGCCCTTGGCCTACCGCTGGTCACGCTTGCCGCCTACACCAGTTTTAGTGTTTTGTGCGTTTTCACACTTGTGAATGTTGCACTCCTTAAGCTGCGCAAAAGGCCAGACCTCGCAGCAAAAGCACCTAACATTATTTCCTTCCCAAAGGTCGGTGCCGGGCTTTGTATTTGTTTGCTTGTCTTTCAGTTACTCTACGTGCTTTGAGGAAATGTCAGTATACTTTACACATACGAGCAGGCACTGCCCGCTTCATTCATAAGAAATATATATTGATCAGTAAGTTAGGAATCATGGCTGCAAAATTGCTAGGTTCACTTCCTCGATTTCTAGTAATGAGCATCTCAATCTTTATTTGGAGTATTCACCATGTACACACGGTTGATCGCTATCGCATCGGCAGTACTTGTAAGCGTAAGTGCACACGCAGGCATTATTTTTCAGGACAATTTCGATTCAGAGGGAACGCAAACGTCGCACCTTAACTACAATGGCTTCACAAACTGGACAGTCAGCGATGGTACCGTTGATCTGGTCGGCATGCCGAATGGCTGGGGTATTGATTGCGTAGGTGGTACAGGAAAGTGCGTTGATCTCGACGGCAGCACACGCGATGCGGGCGTATTCACAAGTACATCCATTGCACTAGCTGCTGGCACATACGAGCTAAGCTTCGATATCTCAGGCAACCAACGCAACAACACAAATGATGGAACGTCGGTCTCTTTGGGTGGTTTCTTTGATCAAGTGTTTGTTTTGAATGGCAGCGATCCTTGGCAAACCGTGACGCACCAGTTTGTTGTTACAAACGACACAAGCGACTCAATCATTTTTAATCACGGCGGCGGCGACAACATCGGCATTATGCTTGATAACGTAATGCTTAGCTCTGTGGACGTTCCAGAGCCAGCCAGCCTTGTGCTCCTTGGCCTTGGTCTTCTTGGCTTGGGCGCTGCAAGAAAGCGTTAAGCGATGACTACTTAACGCTACCGTTGTAAAGAAAAGGCGCTTCAATTGAAGCGCCTTTTTATTATTGTTGCTACTTAAACCCTTAAACCCTTCATTAACTTGCCAGTTCTTTCAGGTAAGCGCGCCAACCACCAAGTTGGGTAATCTCTTTCGAGCCCTCCAAGCCATAAGGCTCACAGATAAAGCCAGAGACATAAGAGCCGTCTTGAAGTCTCACTTTTCCGATACCTAAGGGTGCCGGAATGCCTGCCACGAAACTACCAAAGTGTTCGCTGGGAACCCGCCATATCTCCACATCAATCGCTGCGCCTTGCTGTTCATCCAGTACCAAACCCGGGCGAAAAGGAGGCCCCCCTGCCAAAGCATACATTCGGTACACTGAGGCTGTTTGAGTACACTCTTTTAGCGTCGCGCCGCGCTCAGTTAACTGCCAGTTCAACGGCAAGCCTTTTAAATGCGCGCCACACACCAGAACGTCGATGTGTTTCGGTGATGCGACTGGATTTACTGGCAAAGACTCACGCGACTCGCCCAACGCGCCTAACGGCAGGTCAAACATCGTTTCGAACCGCTTAGCGATAGACAAAAGTCGACGATCACCGAAAGCCGGTGCCACCAATGTCACCCCAAACGGCAGGCCCTGCTGAGTGAAGACTGTCGGTAACGCCAAGCCGCTCATGTCCAGCAAATTCATAAAATTTGTATAGTGCCCAAGCTGACTATTCCTAAGAACTGGCTCTTCTAACAATTCATCCACTGTAAAAAAGCGTCCCGCCGTTGGCGTGAGCAAGCAGTCAAATCGGTCTAAGATTGCGTCGCACTCTTGTTTGAGCTCTTGCAAACGATACTGAGCCGTAAACAAATCACTCGCCAATGCATCCTTGCCCGGTTCTATGATGCCGCGAACCACCGGGAACATCACCTCAGGTGAGTCGTCAATTAAAGGCTGGGTTGCAAGATAGCGTTCGGTGACCCAAGGCCCCTCGTACAATAGCTTGGCAGCCTCTACAAACGGGGCAAAATCAAGCTCTTCAAATTCAATACTGGCATCTTCACGCAAGATCTTTAAGGTATCTGAATATGCATTTGCATAACCCTCATCGCCGAAAAAGGCTAGCTGATCCGAGCGAATCAAGCCAATGCGCAGCGGACCCGAGCGCTCTCCATATTGTCGAGTTTGATTATAAAAGGGGTTCTCTCGGCTATAACCATCATCACAATCTACTCCTTCTGCGATGCTCAGCACGGTGTTCGATTGATCCGCGGTCAATGCAAAGATAGTCATACAATCAAGGCTTCGACAAGCGGGCAGCATGCCCGATGCTGAAAGCAAACCACGGGAGGGTTTGACGCCATAAAGATTATTTAAACACGCCTGAACCCGTGCTCTTAAAAGAGGTAGGTCGAATGCTCTCGGACCAGTCATCGCGCTAACACACTATCGTTATGTTATGAATGTTAAGCGATCGGAACCCTAGCGTTCGATTTAACAGATTTTGATGCCCAGTATGTCAAGGGTACGGACACTTAGAGATATAGCAAAGGTCGAGCCAACGATAATTTACATAGCAAAATCAACAGATTACAACAATTTCTCGTTGATCAGGCTTCAATTTAAAGCACCATAAGATTCCGATAACACGTCTATCGCACCATTACAGTGCGCCATTAAAGTGCACCCAAGAAGCCAATCGCCACGGGAAGCCCTACCGTTAAACGAAACAGTCAATTCGACTGGAGCGCTGGCGAATATCGCTCAAATCGCGTTACCCTAGGCATCAACAGCATGAAGTATGTTCTTCAAAGCAATCCGCTTAACTAACCTCGTTAACAGCAAGCATCAATTCCATGAAAAGCACGCTCACCGTTACCTGCCCTGATCAGCGCCAATTAGCAATGACTCAGTTCAAACCCCATGCTCCGATAGGATCTGTCGTGATCGCTAGCGCATTCGGAGTCGCACAATCCTTCTATTGGCCTCTTGCAGAGTTTCTATGTGGGCAAGGTTATACCGCCTATTGTTTTGACTATCGCGGCACAGGGAAGAATGAAGACATGGTGGCCAACGGGTTTTGCCTAAGGGAGTGGGCCACTCAAGACATTGAGGCCGCACTTTGTAACTCCTTGGAAACGGACCAGCCAGTGCATTTCATCGGCCATAGTGTTGGAGGACAAATACTGGGACTCGCACCTTCAAGTAAAAAACTAACAAGCGCCATTTTTATCGCCGCCTCTGCACCCTATTGGAAACGCTGGCCACGCTTAGCAGACGGTTTAAAAATCCGGGTTAATGCTGGGTTCATTCTGCCTCTCGTCAGCAAACTCTATGCGCGTTTCCCATCCCAGAAGTTTGGGCTTGGTAATCAGGATTTACCATCAAGTGCCGTTCGACAATGGGCGTCATGGATGCGCAAGCCCAACTACCTGTTCGATGATATTTTTGGCTTAGATTGCTCTGCCTATAAAGAGATAGATATACCGATACTTTCGCTTGCTTTTAGCGATGACCTACTCGCTCCGCTCGAAAACATAAATCACCTACTCGGCTTCTTTGAAACCGCCGATTGCACCGTCAAGCAAATCAAACCGAAAGACATAGGCGCAAAGCACATTGGCCATACCGGCTTTTTCAAAGAGAAATTCAAAGACTCGCTCTGGCAAAATACTCTCGGCTTTATAAGCACAAATAAAGTGCACACAGCGACGCCATACACCAAGATTCCATCTGAGCATAAGACTCACAACGAAGAAGCAAGCGCATGAACCAGTATTTAAAAATGTTTGAACAAATGGGACCAGAAGGCTTCTCAGCGGGTGTCGCACAACTTGCTCCTTACTTCTCGACCATCGACCCCTTGGTCACGGAAATAAGACCTGGTTACTGCGAGGCGGTGTTAAAGAACCAGAAAAAAGTACATAACCATCTTGGCTGTATTCATGCCATTGCCATGTGCAATGCCGCTGAACTTGTTGGCGGTATTGCGACCGAAGTTTCGACACCCGATGGCACTCGCTGGATACCAGAAGGCATGAAGGTAGAGTATCTAGTAAAAGCAAAAACAGATTTAGTGGTGAAGTGCGAAGCCGAAGATATCGACTTCACTCAAACCGGCAAGATTGAAGTGCCCGTCGCCGCCTATAACGACGAGGGCGTAAAGTGCTTTACCGCGCTAATTACGATGAATGTAAAAAAAGAGTAGGGTCCCCTCTCGATAAACCAATACTTTTCTCTTTGCGTTTTCCTTAAACAAACGTATTCTATCGCCCCGTTTTACAACAGTGGCTTAAAGCACGCGTACCCCCAAGGAACATCTACTTGGCTGCACATTTTGCGCTCTCTCGATCCGATCACGACAACACTTCAGACGACGCTTTATTTGGCCTAATCGCCAACGATCTTGAACGTCAGGGCTATAGCGTCCGACCGTATGCACTTCCTGAACACTTGAGTAGCACCTTAATGGAACACGCATTCACCATGGCTGAAGAGAATTACGAGCCTGCGGGAATTGGCCGAGGCGAAGCTTTTCTGCACAATGAGTTTGTTCGTACTGATGAAATATGCTGGATCACAGGCGAATCGGATGCGGGTAATCAGTGGCTTAATTGGGCATCCGACCTGCAAGCGTTTTTGAACAGAAAACTATTCCTTGGATTATTCTCATTTGAAAGTCATTTTGCACACTATGCAGAAGGGCAATACTACAAACGCCATGTTGATGCGTTTAAGGGAGAAGCCAACCGCGTGCTCTCTGTGGTCGTCTATTTAAACCCTGGCTGGACCTCACACGATGGTGGCGAGCTTGTACTCTACAAAGACGATCACGATGTAGACGGCACTAAGGTGTTGCCGTTGCTTGGCACGATTGTGACCTTTCTGAGTGAAGAGTTCCCGCATGAGGTATTACCTGCGAAACGCGACAGGCATTCCATTGCAGGCTGGTTCCGGGTTAATACCTCGCAAAACGGGAAGATCGACCCCCCACGTTAAAGCCCTAGCGCAGACAGTATTTTCTGTTTGGTCTGCGCGCCCATCAACCATTGTTGCTCGCCAGTTTGCGTATTGACTACAAGCGTTGCAGGCAAAGCCGCGGGAGAGTCTTCGCCAAAGAGTGGCGCGGGCTCGTTAAGAAGCATGGGCAAATCCAAACCAAACTTATTCGCTTCTGCCAGAAGTTTCTCGCCCTCTAGGCGATCAAAATTAAACGCGTAAACGGCCGCACTTGGATGCTTGTCGAGCGCATTAAGTTCTGGAATTTCCTTTACACAGGGTTTACACCAGCTCGCCCAATAATTCATAAGCACATAAGGAGAATCTATCGCTTCAAAAGGCTGCTCTGTCCCACCGTAAAGCTTGAATATTTTCTCCCGCTTTTCTGGATTTGCTTGGCTCTGTGCACCTACTTCGTCACTACAGCCTTGCACGCAGATGCAAGCAATCATAAGAAGCATTAGATTTATGTTTCTAAAAGAATTTTTTAGGGCAGCACTTATTGTTATCATTCGGCACCATTACGTTATATTCGTATTGAGTCGGTCAACTCGAACCACTCTCTTAGCTAATTTCACGGAATACATAAAAAATGACAGACATTCGTATCTATCACAACCCACGCTGTTCAAAATCTCGTCAAACGCTGGCCCTGATTGAAGAGAAAGGCATCACGCCAGAGATCAAACTCTATCTTCAAGACGTACCTTCTAAAGAGGAAATTGGATCGCTGTTAGCCAAGCTAGAAATTTCTGCGCGGGAGCTCCTTCGCAAAGGTGAGGATGCCTATAAAGAAAAAGGCTTGAAAGATACCTCTCTCAGCGAAGATGCGTTGATCCAAGCAATGGTCGATGCGCCAAAACTCATTGAGCGACCTATAGTCGTTGCGGGCGACAAAGCGATACTCGGCCGCCCACCTGAAAATGTGCTGGATCTCATCTAATGGAAAACGCGCCCTACATTCTGATTTTGTTTTATTCGCGAAACGGTGCGACCGAGAACATGGCGCATCAGATTGCCCGTGGAGTTGAGTCGGTTTCCGGTATCGAAGCTCGCATTCGCACCGTACCGGCTGTTTCCGCGGAATGCGAGCAAGTCGCACCGGCCGTTCCGAGCGAGGGCGCGGTTTACTGCACAAAAGAAGATCTTGAACATTGTAGTGGCCTGGCGTTGGGCAGCCCTACCCGCTTCGGTAATATGGCAGCACCTCTAAAGTATTTTTTAGACGGCACGAGCGGCTTATGGATGCAAGGTGCTTTATCGGGCAAACCTGCCAGCGTTTTCACGTCTACCGGTTCGATGCATGGCGGCCAAGAGAGTACTTTACTGTCAATGATGATTCCGTTGATGCACCACGGCATGGTGATCGCAGGCTTACCATATACCGAGAAAGCCTTGCACGAAACATCCACCGGCGGCACACCTTACGGACCATCGCACACCGAAATGAACAGCGACTCAAAACTCAGTGAGCATGAGAGCACTCTCTGCCAAGCGATGGGAAAGCGCCTTGCGCAGCTCGCTCTAAAGCTCTCCTAGTTGCTTTAAACGCACGTGCTTCTGAGCACCTAGTGACACTATTTTTTCTATCAAAAGGCCATCTTCAATATGACAAACACAGCATCTGAACCAAACGCATCGCTTTGTATAAAAAGCGAACGCGCCGCGCTTACAACAAAAGTGGCGTATTTTGTTTTGCTCGCGGCTCTGGCTTTTTCGTCCTTTGTGCCCGGTCCGCCTGAAGGCGTGTCTATCTTTCTGGTACTTGGGGTGAAATTTATCCCTTTGCTGATTGTACTTCCTGGCCTACTCTTAAATAAGTTACGGTCTTACGTTTGGCTTTGCTTTATCGTGCTGTTCTATTTCACGCGCGCTTTTGTCGATGCTTACATGCGTGACGAAAGTGTTTGGGTTGACAGTTTTATCACCCTCACCACAATCGTCGTGTTTATGGCAGCCATGTATTTTGTAAAATGGCAAAAAATGCTGGGCAAAGCACTATAAGACCTCAATATTTACCTCGAAGTAAACAACGAGCAGGAACACTACGTGCAGCAACGCGCAGCCTCTTTTATTCTTGATTTTAGCCGCACCGTCAATCAATTGATCGACGATGGCATTCTGGCAAAAGAAGACGCGGACAAGCTACTAAGCTCACCTCGCGGTCAAAAGCACGTTCAACTGCATCCGCTTGAGATCGTCGCAGGAGCGAGCCTAGACGCCCAGAACGGTGGCGTAAAAGTCGATATGCCCTTCTTGCTCGACTGGCTAAGCGATTGGTCGGGACAAGATATCTACAACATTGATCCGCTCAAAGTCGATTCTTTAAAAACCTCCCAAGTCATGTCGTTCGCTTTCGCCCAGCGCCACCAAATTTTGGCTGTTGAGGTCACTGCGAGCGAAGTTGTAATTGCCAGTGCGCAGCCATTTTCAAACGATTGGGAAAACGATCTAAAACACGTTCTGAAAAAAGAGATCCGCCGTGTTGTTGCAGACCCTTCTGACCTCAGACGCTTCACCGTCGAGTTTTATGAACTCGCCAAATCGGTAAACAAAGCGGGCGTTGATTCAGACCAAAGCGGCTATACGCAGAACTTTGAACAGATGTTGGAGCTTGGCGGCAACAACACGAACCCAGATGCGAACGACCAACACATCGTGAACATTGTGGACTGGTTGCTGCAATACGCGTATGACCAACGTGCAAGCGATATACATCTTGAGCCACGTCGAGAAATCGTGAATATGCGATTTCGAATTGACGGCGTGTTGCATCCTGTTTACGAGTTTCCTGCAAAAGTCGGGATAGCGGTCACGAGTCGGCTGAAGATTTTAGGCCGCTTAAACGTAGCCGAAAAACGCAAGCCACAAGACGGTCGCATTAAGACCAAAAACGCTGACAGCAAAGAGATAGAGTTACGCTTATCCACCCTACCTACCGCTTTCGGCGAAAAGCTGGTCATGCGTATTTTCGACCCGCAGGTACTGCAAAGCACCTTTGCCGATCTTGGTTTTGCTAATGAAGATCTAAATCGTTGGCGAGCAATGACCAAACAACCTTACGGCATTGTGCTGGTAACAGGCCCGACAGGCTCCGGTAAAACCACTACGCTTTACTCCACGCTACGTGAGCTTGCAACGCAAGAAGTGAACGTCAGTACTGTCGAAGACCCAATTGAAATGATCGAGCCTGCGTTTAATCAAATGCAGGTTCAAAACAACATTGATCTGGGCTTTGCTGACGGTTTAAAAGCACTTATGCGACAAGATCCGGACATCATCATGGTTGGCGAGATTCGAGATCTCGAAACTGCCGAGATGGCTGTGCAGGCTGCATTAACCGGCCATTTGGTGCTCTCCACCTTGCACACTAACGACGCGCCGAGCTCCGTCAGCCGTCTGCTTGAACTCGGCATTCCACCTTATTTAATTCGCGCGACCTTACTCGGGGTGATGGCGCAAAGGCTTGTGCGTACGTTGTGCCCTAACTGCAAGACCAAGACCAAACTTGACGCAACAGCGTGGGCAGAACTGACCGCGCCATGGAAGACCAGTCAGCCGAAAAGCGCTTGTAAACCTGTTGGATGTTTGGAGTGCAGAAACACCGGATATAGAGGCCGTGCAGGCGTTTACGAAGTTATGCCGCTTAGTGAGCAAATGAAAGCGCTCATCCATGATCAAACCAATATCATGGAATTGCGTAAACTTGCGATTAAAGAAGGCATGCAATCGCTCCGGCTTAGCGGTGCACATAAAGTCGCTAGCGGACAGACAACGATCGAAGAGGTTTTGCGCGTCACTCCGGCAAGTCTCAGTCGCTGAACAGACTATTCCACGCCCCTATCCAGAATACAGAACAATTCTCCTTGAAGAGCTCCCTGCGCTGCGCGTACTCTGTGCGCACGCTGGAAAAGAATATCAACAAGGAGAAATACAGCATGCCTTTGACTATCAAATCTACGTTTGCCGCTTTTTTACTGCTCGTATCGGGTCTACTAACAAGCCAGATCGCGCTTGCTGAAACACCTGAAGAAAAAGGGCTCGCCATTGCCATTGAGATGGACAAGCGCAATACGGGCTGGAAAGATTCCACTGCGGACATGATCATGACGCTGCGTAATAAGCAGGGGGAAGAAAGTATTCGCTCTTTGCGGGTACGAAGCTTGGAAGTGGAAGATGATGGCGACAAAAGTATGACCATCTTTGACGAGCCAAAAGATGTTCGCGGTACGGCCTTGCTTACCTTCTCGCACAAAGTCGATGCTGACGATCAATGGCTTTATCTCCCAGCTTTAAAGCGCGTTAAGCGCATTGCTTCACGAAACAAGTCAGGTCCGTTTATGGGCAGCGAATTCGCATTTGAAGATCTCAGTTCGCAGGAAGTCGAGAAGTACAGCTACACGCATCTTCGCGATGAGGCATGCGGAGAATTGCAGTGTTTTGTTGTCGAGCGCATCCCCACCGATAAGTACTCCGGCTACACCAAGCAAATCACATGGATTGATCAAGAGGAGTATCGCGCCATTAAAATCGAGTTTTATGATCGCAAGAAGTCTCTGCTAAAGACACTCGACTTTGAAGGCTATGAACAATATCTCGATCAATACTGGCGACCGGCATTAATGAAAATGGATAACCACCAAACGGGCAAGAGTACGGATTTGGCTTGGTCCAACTATCAGTTTCAAACGGGTCTGGAAGATGGCGACTTTACGAAAAATAGCCTAAAACGCGCAAAATAGTCGCCTAGGCTTGATGCATAAAAAACGCGTATTTCAGGGTGATGCAATCTTTCGCCCTGAAGTACTGCCATCGAGCTCTCAGCCATGGCTTGCCAAACTGCTTAATGAACCTCCAGATCCTGACCGACCGGTCATCACTTTTCAAAATCGTGTTAAACTGCGCAGCTGCTTCTCTTCAGCCAGCAATTGAGTCGCCGCAATGTGACCTAGACGCAAGAACCTGAACGCAAGATCACTATTCTTAAGCAACTTACAAAAAAGACAGGACAAGTCGAACCAATGCAAACCTTTCATGCCCCTCACCGAGTTCTCATGGGCCCTGGCCCTTCCGATGTTTCTCCTCGAGTATTAAAAGCTCTTGGACAACCAACCATCGGCCATCTTGACCCAGCGTTTGTCGCTCTAATGGATGAGATCAAAGAACTGCTGCAATATGCGTTCATGACGAAAAACAGGCTGACTATTCCTGTATCAGCGCCAGGCTCAGCGGGTATGGAAACATGCTTTATGAACATGGTTGATCCCAATGACCACATATTGGTTTGCATCAACGGTGTTTTTGGTGGCCGTATGGCCGAGGTCGCAAAACGTGCCGGTGCCAAAGTGACGACGCTTGATTTTGAATGGGGCACGGCCGTGAGTCCGGCAAAAGTGGATGAAGCGCTTGCTGCGGATAGTTCAATATCGATGCTGGCCTTCGTGCATGCAGAGACATCAACAGGCGTTCGATCAGATGCAAAAGAGCTATGCGAGATTGCTCGTAAACATAACTGTCTTACCATCGTTGATGCGGTGACGTCACTGGCAGGTATTGAGCTGCGAGTCGATGATTGGGGCATTGATGCCATCTACTCAGGCACACAGAAGTGTTTGTCTTGTGTACCTGGCATATCGCCAGTGAGCTTCAGCGAAAAAGCCGTTGAGAAAATCCAAAACCGTACACATACCAACGACTCATGGTTTCTGGATCTGAAGCTCGTAATGGCTTACTGGGAACAAAGTGAAGCGCAGCCCAAGCGGGCCTATCACCACACGGCACCGGTAAACAGCTTGTATGCGCTGCACGAATCGTTGGTCATGGTGCGTGAAGAAGGTTTAGAAAATGCCTGGGCGCGTCATGCGAAGCACCACAAAGCCTTAGTTGCAGGCTTGAGCGTGCTTGGCATTGAAATGATCGTAGACGAAGCACACCGCTTACCAGAGCTGAACACCGTCAAGATTCCAGAAGGTGCAGACGACGCTGCAGTGCGCGGTGCCTTACTTGAGCAGTTTGATCTGGAGATTGGCGCAGGGCTTGGAAAGTTTGCAGGCAATGCCTGGCGTATCGGTCTGATGGGCAGCGCATGTAAACGTGAGAACGTCGAGCTTTGCATCTCTGCGCTTGCCAGCGTACTGAATGAACAAGGCTATTCTTGTGATGGCGAAGCGGCCATCGCAGCAGTTGCAGAAAGCTACGCTTAAACCTCTGCAACAAAGTATACTCGAGGGCAGCGTAAAGTCTGCGTTGCCCTCATTCTTTTAAGGAGGATATTGTGACAAAACAGCTCCTTGTTATTGCTCATGCCCCCTCTAAAAACACTCAAGCTCTGCTACAAGCTATTGAGGAAGGCACTCAGACAGCCTCTATCACAACCGTCATAAAGAGCCCTTTTGAGAGCACGGCGCAAGATGCGTTAGATGCCGATGCCATCCTCTTGTTCACCCCCGAAAACCTTGGATATATGTCTGGCGCCATGAAAGATTTTTTCGATCGCACATACTACGACGTGCTCGAAGAAAAGCAGGGCATGCCAGTCGCGGCAATTGTCCGTGCAGGTAACGATGGCACCGGCACCGTTCGAGCACTTCAAACAATTACTACTGGCCTTCGTTGGCGCTGGGTTCAAGAACCTCTTGTATTAAAAGGTGAGTTTGATCATCGCTTTTTAACCGAAGCCAAAGAACTTACCGAAGCCATAGCCGTCGCACTTGAAGAAGGGATGATCTAATGGTGACAAGCTAACTATCCCTGCTAGCGCTTATTTCGGATGCGCTCTGTGTGACCGCATATACAGGCTGAACATACAGAATAGAATTTAAGCAACCAAGTGGTTACGATAAGATCACGAGTAGAAACAACAAAGATCGGAAGTGAAGGAGATCTGCCATGACAAGACTACGCTCTATTAAGAAGACGCTTCAAACCACCACTTCGATTGCATTATTAGTGCCCCTCCTAAGCGCATGTGGCAGCAGTAGCAGCTCAACAGAAACCGGCACTCTTTCTTTAGGTATTACAGATGGTCCGGTTGAAAATGCCTCTGAAGTGAATGTAACCATTTCGTCCATCGAGCTAAAAGGTGCTGAAGACAAAGTCATCACGCTTGACCCGCCTCAGTCTTTCAATCTTCTGGACTATCAAGGCGATGCTCAATTGGTGCTTTTTGAAGACCACACGCTTGTCGCAGGCGACTATCAATGGATGCGTTTAGGTGTCGATGATTCAAGTATCCGAATTGGTAATGGCCCTCTATTCCCGCTTGAGATTCCTAGCGCAGATAAAACAGGTCTTAAACTTCAAAGAGGCTTTACCATTGGCGCCGGCAGCAGCAATAGCTTTACGGTTGATTTTGATTTGCGTAAATCTGTAACGCTGGCGAATGGCAATTACAAGTTACGCCCTACCTTGCGACTGGTCGATAACCTCGAAGCAGGCGCGTTACAAGGCACTGTCGCGGATAACCTTGTTGAAGATGTTAATTGCATCAATAACGGCCCTAATAACGATATGGGCAATGCGGTTTATTTGTTCACTGGCGAAGATGCAACGATTCAGGATCTGCAGGGAAATGCAGGTGATCCACTTGCTTCTGCGACAGTGACCTATAACAACGACACATCAAACTACGAGTTTGAGCTTGGATTTATCCCAGCGGGCCCCTATACGGCGGCGTTCACCTGCGATGCGTCTATCGACATCAACGATGACAACGAATTCGCCTCAATGATCTTTTCAAATAGCTATAACGTCAGCATCGTTTCCAAACAAACAA
>NZ_LWFT01000396.1:0-547 GCF_001635105.1 Oleiphilus sp. HI0079 | reverse complement strand
CCTTGTTGCCTACGCACAGGTTCTCAGCAACAACAAATCCGTTCACCATAGCGTGATACCAAGTGAGTGGCATGCCCCCATCCAGCAAAACGCGGTCTTACTAAAACGCGCTGAGAATGCGACGGCTGCAGAACAATTCTTAAAGTTTCTTCGGAGTGAATCTGCGCGTAAGATCATTCAAGATGCTGGATATTTAACGGATATTGAATGAGCTCTGATTGGACCACACTTTGGCTTAGCCTGCGCCTCGCGTTTGTCACCATGGCTATTCTACTGCTTATATCTACACCCCTTGCCTGGTGGCTCAGCCAAACGACAAGCAAGCTCAAACCATTTGTTCTTACAATCATCACCTTACCCATTGTGCTACCACCAACAGTGCTTGGGTTCTATCTATTGCTCCTGATGAGCCCAAGCGGTTTGATTGGCCAGCTAACAGATAGCCTAGGTTTGGGGCCCCTTGTGTTTACTTTCTGGGGCTTGGTAATCGGCTCCATCATTTATTCTCTGCCTTTCGCTGTGCAACCAATCTACAACGCGTTTTCGG
>NZ_LWFT01000395.1:0-511 GCF_001635105.1 Oleiphilus sp. HI0079 | reverse complement strand
GAAGGAACCGTTGAAAAGGTTGGCTGGCGCTTAACGACCATTCGCACCTTTGACAAACGCCCTCTCTACGTTCCAAATCAAGTTTTTGCGAATATTTCAGTGCAGAATCCATCTAGAATGAGTCACCGTCGAATCTATGAGAAGGTGGGCATTCGGTATGATGATGCCAAACAGCTCGAAACTGTTGTTTCTAAAGTTAAAACGATGCTACAAAATCATCCTGACCTTGATACAGAGCAAACACTAATCGTTAATTTTGATGCGTTTGGTGCCTCCTCTTTAGACTTCTTTATTTATACCTTTACCAAGACAACAAACTGGATCGAATACCACACAGTAAAACAGAAAGTGTTGGTTGAGATTATAAAGATCATCGAAGGTGAGGGCGCAGAGTTTGCGTTCCCAACATCAACGGTGCATTTGCCAGAACTGGTTAATAGTGGGCTTGCTCATAATATCGAAGAGCCAAAGCCCTGATTTGGTTTTGTGCCTTGGTTAATTCGGAGTAGAA
>NZ_LWFT01000394.1:0-532 GCF_001635105.1 Oleiphilus sp. HI0079 | reverse complement strand
TCATACGCTAGTAAAGTCGCACAGTCATGGCAGCGATATGTCCGTTGAAGTCGCGGAGTCAGAACCACCTTCCAATCAATCTCTCCGCGACATTTCGGACATACTTTACCTGTAGCGTTAGTAGGCTTTGACGGGTTGACTCTTTCTTTCAAATTGGGGGAATCCATTACGTACAAACTCGAAAACTAATGAGCATAATAATGCCTGTTATTTCTTCAACAAAATTTTTAGCCACGTTTCACTATAGAAAATCACGAATGGCCGGCTATCTCACAAGCCAATGCCAATCTAAAGAATGAATCGCCACTAGCTATCTAAACATGATTCAGCCTTGCAGATTATGAATCTTAGTTTCTCCAAGGCCTCCAATCGTCTCATTATATCCAATAGTCCTAAGTCCGCTTTTCTCACAAAACCAATGCTAATCTAACTACCCTTTGATGTCTGCTTTGGTGTGGAAGACGACATCGCTTCAAGTGGCTCAAGGTACTTCCGACCTAAAGCATAATAAGGACACACCGGCCAGCTGATT
>NZ_LWFT01000393.1:0-248 GCF_001635105.1 Oleiphilus sp. HI0079 | reverse complement strand
GTCCAATCCTATGATCCAAAAGGGATTGGTTGTAAAAGCGCCTCGTCACTTTTTTAGAGCCCCAAACTATGAAACGACTCATCATGGACCTTGATGGAACCATTACCTCAGGCGAAAGCGGCAATTACAGTGAAGCCACACCTCAAACTGGCGTAGTTGAAAAAATACGAGAATATAAGGCTCAGGGCTTCGATATTGTAATTAGCACAGCTCGCAACATGCGAACCTATGAAGGCAACGTGGGCAAA
>NZ_LWFT01000392.1:0-606 GCF_001635105.1 Oleiphilus sp. HI0079 | reverse complement strand
CATTTTTAGAGCCCGTCAAAATCGCAATCCATTTATAGAGTTGACCTTGGGCATCTGAGGGTACGAGCAACTTGATAGAGCTTTTAGCGCTCATCTTATTCAAGTCTTTGGCTATGCCCGACAGCGCTTGCGCCGCCATAACCCACGGCACGGTTAACCAAGCTGCCGGCACCAGTAACATCGCTAAAGCAACAACCTGCGTTAGCAAACCGATATTCATGGTGCGATTCAGACCTAGCCGAGCACCTAGCCAGCCACCAACCAGGTTGGTGATGACACCAAACACCTCATAAAAGATGAACAGCATCGCGATTTGTAAGGGGCTATAACCGAGGCCATAAAAATACAGCACAACCAGCATCCGCAGCGCGCCATCGGTCAATGTGAACGCCCAGTAGTTGCCCGTCACGACCATGTACTGACGAATTTCTGGAGACAGCTCCCCAGATGATCTCCCCAACAACGCCATGAGGTGTTACTCCATATCCATCCGTCCAACCATGCGCATTAACTCAGCCGTTCGGTTTGCATAGCCCCATTCGTTGTCATACCAAGCATACAGTTTTACCTGCGTATCATTCACCACCATGGTCGAAAGCGCATCAA
>NZ_LWFT01000391.1:0-270 GCF_001635105.1 Oleiphilus sp. HI0079 | reverse complement strand
TATGTTACCTCCTCAAAACGGAGCTCTACTACGTTTGGTATCAGTGGGCCGATTCCATAGAGGTAAAGGGCAGCACTACTTGTTAATTGCACTAAGGCGGTTAGTAAATGAGGGTGTTAAGGTTGAGTTAAATCTTGTTGGCGTAGGTTCTAGTGGTAAACAATGGTTGCAAAGCCTAACCGAGAAGTTGGGTTTACAAGATCGAGTGGCATTTCATGAGAATCTCCCAAGTAAGGATATATCCCTTCTGTTTAGGCGCTGTCATTTGTT
>NZ_LWFT01000390.1:0-613 GCF_001635105.1 Oleiphilus sp. HI0079 | reverse complement strand
GCAGGTGAGTGATTATGAGTGAAGTGGCAAATAACACAGCTCGTACCATCAGCGGTAAAGTCGTCAGCGACAAAATGGATAAGTCCATTACTGTATTGGTAGAGCGTCGTGTGAAGCATCCAATTTATGGTAAATACGTTAAGCGTTCTACCAAATTGCATGCTCATGATGAAAACAACGAGTGCAATATCGGCGACGTTGTAACTATTCAGGAGACTCGTCCGTTGTCTAAGACGAAGTCCTGGAAGCTAGTTACCGTTGTTGAGAAGGCAGCTAAAGTCTAACCCAGAGTGTTTGGAGAACTAAGATGATTCAGACGGAAAGTATGCTCGACGTAGCCGACAACAGCGGTGCGCGCCGAGTTCAGTGTATAAAAGTACTGGGTGGCTCTCATAGACGTTACGCACGAATCGGCGACGTAATTAAGGTCACCGTTAAGGAAGCGATTCCACGTGGTAAGGTTAAGAAAGGACAAGTATTGAACGCGGTTGTTGTGCGTACCCGTAAAGGCGTTCGTCGCCCTGACGGTTCGTTGATCAAGTTTGATGGTAATGCAGCAGTTCTTTTGAACGCGCAGAACGCACCAATCGGTACTCGTATTTTTGGCCCTGTA
>NZ_LWFT01000389.1:0-710 GCF_001635105.1 Oleiphilus sp. HI0079 | reverse complement strand
AACATCAGCACGATCCTAATGGATGGTGGCGGTAACGACATCCTGATCCCTGCTACTTTGCTTGACCCATATGGCTGCCGTACGCACTGGTGGAGATGGTGGCCTTCAAGTTCTTGCTACAATCTGATCGAAGACCAGTACTACAACGCGGTTAGTCTGCTTAACACGATCGATGCTGATGGTGTGGCTAATGTTGTATGGTTGGGTTATTACGAGCTTCCACGTGGTAATGCAAACCTAACTACTGCACTTAACTACGGTGATGACTTACTTGGTTATGCATGTGAAGTGAGCTCAGCTGCAAGCTGCCAGTTTGTTGATCCACGCGGCACGGTTCCAGCGAGCCAAGTTGAAGGTGACGATATTCACCCAACTCCAGCTGGATCAGTTAACCTAGCGAATCAAATTGAGCCAGTATTGTTCCCGCTTCTATAGGGCACATATCTGACAGAGATACGGAGCAAGTCTGTATCTAGAAAACGCCCTCGTTCGAGGGCGTTTTTATTTGCGATGATTTTAATTGGTGTGAGCCGGTTCTAATCTAGCGGTTTTGGTGCATGGTTAAATAGCTTTGTAAGCTTCGAAGAATCAGGACTAACGATGAAAAAAATAATAATTTTTGCTAGTGCAGTGTTTGTAGCTGGTGGCATCACATATCTTTCCTTTCAGTCTCAATCAGAAAATGAAATAGCTAGAGATGGCTCCTTTGG
>NZ_LWFT01000388.1:0-329 GCF_001635105.1 Oleiphilus sp. HI0079 | reverse complement strand
GAATGTGCATAGTGATAGCGAGAGCGATTAATCGTGTTGCCCATCTGAAGGTACTTGAAGCTCTTTTCAGCGTCTCCCTTCCTGTCGTAGTACATGCTCACAACGTAAGCGATGTTCATCTTCGCATCTTCGTTCAAGCCGCGTTGACGCAAGCGCTGCTCGTACTGCGGAACAATTTCTTCAAGCAACGCTTGCTTCTTACCCTTACCATGAACAATCAGATTTCTAACAACACCGACTTGACCAGGATTAGCACGCAATGCCTTTTCGAAGTATCTGTAGGCCTTATCACCCTCACTTAGACGGCTGAGACACATACCCTTAAAATT
>NZ_LWFT01000387.1:0-15097 GCF_001635105.1 Oleiphilus sp. HI0079 | reverse complement strand
CCAGAGCCAGANCCAGANCCAGAGCCAGAGCCAGAGCCAGANCCAGAGCCTGAGCCAGAACCAGAGCCTGAGCCAGAACCAGAGCCAGAACCAGAGCCTGAGCCAGAGCCAGAGCCAGAGCCAGAAGTTGAGCCAGAGCTTGCGAGTTTAGACGATGACTTTGCCGATGAGCTGGACGATGTCGTTGAAGAGCTTGAAAAGATCAGTGAGGATGCAGTCGCTGAGCCGACTGAGGCGGAGCCAGAGCTCGAAGACGAGGCTGAAGTCGCAGCTAGTATCGCTCAAGCGATAGAAGAGGCTGCAGAGGATCAGGGCGATGATAGCTTGACTGATGAAATCGAGGCTGCTCTTGATTTAAGCGACCCTTCCTTTGACGATGAGGAGTTTAATCTTGAAGACTTTGATATCGGTGACACGGACGATCTGCCTGATGAAGACAAGAAAGATTAGCTTGGTTTTAAGGGTTGGTTCACAAGATTCTTGTTAAAAGTGAAAAAACCTTAAATAAGCCCAATTAGTGCTTGCATGCCAAAAAAGGCGTCAATATAATACGCCCCACTTAAAGCAGGCGTGCACTGCGCTTGTTAGTATTTGACTTTATTGATGTTTTTCTAAAGTCACTCCTGTTGCGGGAATAGCTCAGTTGGTAGAGCACGACCTTGCCAAGGTCGGGGTCGCGAGTTCGAATCTCGTTTCCCGCTCCAAATTTTCTTCCTAGTTTGTCTCCTTACCCTTATAGTTGGTTCGCCCTATTTGTTTATAGAACCGATTTTGCATGTTTGAATTAAAAGCGCTTTACACCTATCCAGTGAAGTCTTGTCGCGGTAACGCGGTAACCTCCCTTACTCTGGATTCTTTTGGTCCGCAGCATGATCGACGCTTCATGTTGGTAGACTCTGAGTTCAAGCATGTGACGCAGCGAACTGACCCTCTCATGGCGAATATTTCTGTATGCTTTGATGGTGATCAGTTGCTCATGACTATTCAGAACGATGTCTGTCGCGTAAGCGTCTGTGAGTTTTCGGAGCCTTTATCGGTTAGTGTTTGGGCGGATCAGGTCGATGCTCTTGGGTTTGGCGGCCAAGAAGCCGTTAGGGTTGATCATGTGCTTTCGGAGTATCTGGGAAAGCGTGTACGGTTGGTTTTCATGCCTCCGTCCACCTACCGAGCAGTAGATCCTGCGTTTTCTAATGATGCCGCACAAGTTAGTTTTGCAGACGGCTTTCCAATTTTGTTGTGCAGCGAAGCATCTCTCGATGATTTGAACTCGCGTTTGAAAGATAGTGTTAGCATGGAGCGTTTTCGCCCAAATATAGTAATCTCGGGAGCGCCAGCGTTCGCAGAAAGCTTGTGGAAGCGCGTCAGGATTGGTGGTATCGATTTTGATTTGGTAAAACCGTGTTCTCGATGCAGTATGATTACGCTGGACGAGGAGGGCTCTTTTAACAAAGAGCCGCTTAAAACTTTGGCGAGCTATCGTTTAAACAAATATGGCGCCTGTTTTGGTGAAAACTTAGTACATCGTGGTGAAGGTTTTTTAGAGCTCGGTATGCCTCTGGAAGTGTTGGAATAGCCCAGATTTTCTTAAAATAGCTCTACTTCATCGCTATCATCGTCTTTCTTTGCTGCTTGTTCAAAATGGTGACGGTATATCTCTAGTGCTTCGGATACACTGGCTCCATTCATAATGTGTTCGAACATTAGTCTCTCTTCTTCCATAGAATAATTAGACTTTATGTCTGACTGAAGTTTGTTCCAAGCTTCGGGTTTGTTCGCGGTTTTTGGATCTGAGACAAGTTCGCTCAGCCAACAAAGATCTCGTTTTACGTGGTCTAGGCGTTGGGACAAGCGATCATAGAACTGGAATGCCACAATCGAGTTGACGATTGAACGGTGAATTTCATGCGCCTCGTTCCGAAACTTTTCTAGCTCTGCTTGTTCGTCTGGCAGTGTTGTTAAACGATTGATCTTTTCTGCGATAAATGAAAACGAGTTGGTGAGTTCAGCGACTGACTTTTCTCCATCTGTCATTGTGCATTCTATTTGCGAAACTGCGAGCGTCAGAAGGTTAATAGTAGATTTAACCTGCTCCCACTCAAGTTGCGCTGTGTTTGAATTATAGGCTGGTTCAGACATTTAGTATCTTCTCTAGCTGTGCTCTAATATGCGTCCGCTAACTAAAGTGTTGTGAATCATAGTCCAACACTTTGAAAAAGCGACTTCCTGATTGTAATTATTTGGTGATTCCCCCTGCATGAGTATCGTTCGCCTTGAAAATGTATCTTTAGCCTATGGCCTAAAACCTTTGTTGGATGAAGTTAGCTTCGCCATTGAACGAGAGCAGAGGCTGTGTTTGCTTGGTCGAAACGGCGAAGGAAAATCATCTCTTATGCGCTTGATTATGCGTGCCTCTGAGCCAGATAGCGGTCAGATTATCTTCGATAAGAATCTCAAAGTTGGCTTTCTTCCTCAGGATTTACCGGATGCAGATGACCAAAAAGCTTTTGATGTCGTCGCACAAGGTTTGCCAGAGGTTGGTCAGCTTCTTTCGGAGTATCACCATTTAATTGATGAAGGCACCGGTGATCTGGCGAAGCTTGAGCGCCTTCAGGGTGAGATTGAGGCGCGCGGTGGCTGGTCGCTTGATAATCAAGTGATGCAGATACTAAAACGCTTCAATATAAGGCCTGATGCCCAGATGTCGGAGTTGTCTGGTGGGTGGCGCAGGCGCGTGATGCTTGCTAAGGCGCTCATATCGGAGCCGGATCTTTTGTTGTTGGATGAGCCGACAAACCATCTTGATATTAACGCTATACGCTGGCTTGAGAAAACGCTAAAAGAGTTTCGAGGAGCGCTGCTATTTGTCAGTCACGACAGGGCTTTTATCAAAGCTCTTGCGACTGGCATTATTGAGCTCGATCGCGGTGCAATTCGCGCATTTCAGGGAAGTTACTCAGAGTATTTGCTCGAGAAGGAAAAGCTTCTTGAAGAGGAAGAAAAGCAGAATAAGCTTTTTGACAAGCGCCTGTCTGAAGAGGAAGCATGGATCCGTCAGGGCATTAAGGCAAGAAGAACCCGGAACGAGGGAAGGGTGCGCGCACTCAAAAAGATGCGAGATGAGCGAAAGGGCCGCATTGAGAAAGTGGGTGCCGCCAGTTTTGGTATTGATAGTGGTGAGCAGTCTGGAAAGAAAGTAGCAGAGTTGAAGAATGTGCGTTTTGCATTTGATGATGGCCGTGTACTGGTCAAGGATTTTTCCGGAACGATTATGCGGGGTGACCGTATCGGATTAATAGGTGCGAATGGGGCGGGCAAAACGACACTCTTGAAGCTAATTCTCGGGCAGCTAGAGCCTGACGCAGGATCTGTAGAATTAGGTACTAAGCTAAAGGTTTCTTACTTTGATCAGTTAAGGGATGGTCTTGATCAAGATAAAACGGTTATTGAGAATGTTGCTGATGGGCATGATTTTGTCGAGCTGGGAGGTTCGAGTCGGCACGTTATTGGATATCTAAACGACTTTTTGTTCACTGCAGAGAGAGCCAGAACACCAGTTCGGGCTTTGTCTGGGGGTGAGACCAATCGTTTATTGCTCGCTAAACTCTTTGCTCAACCTTCGAATTTAATTGTCATGGATGAGCCGACCAATGATTTGGATGTATCAACTTTAGAGCTGCTTGAAGAAAAGCTCGGAGACTATGATGGAACGCTGTTGCTAACGAGCCACGACCGAGATTTTATTGATCAGGTAGTTACTAGCACTTTGGTGTTTGAAGGTGGTGGTGTGGTTAACGAGTATGTTGGCGGCTATAAAGACTGGGTTCGACAAACAGGAGGTGCCCTCATTGATGAGCTCTCCGAAGAGGCTAAAAAATCAATGTCCTCAGAGGAGGCTAATTCTTCAGAGAGTGCAGTGGCGGTCACGCAGAAAAAGATTGAGCCTAAACGAAAGAAACTTAGCTATAAATTGCAGAGAGAGTTGGATTCTTTGCCTGAAAAAATCTCAGACCTGGAAGCGCAGGTTGAAAATGTGCAGCAGGAGGTTTCTCGACCAGATTTTTATGCTCAAGATCGCGCTTATGTTGACTTAAAAACGAGTGAGTTGACCCAGCTACAAGAGTCTCTAGAAGTTACCATTGAGCGCTGGATGGAGCTTGAGGAGATGGCAGGTTAATGGGCTGGTTTATTGCGGTTTTCGTGACTCTTATGATTGCAGGTTCGGTGCTTTGGATAAAACCATCTAAACGAGACTTAAGAATCACAGAGCTTCGTCGCGAAGCAATGTCTCAGGGGATACGTGTAAGGCTGGTGGATGAGAAGCTTAAAGAGAACTTGTTTCCGTGGCTTGAGGATCATCGTGGTTATGCTGTGTATGAAAATCATCAGCTACCTGCACGCGAAGGGCGGCAGATGAAAGCGTTTGAGGTTCGTAGCCAGTCGCAGTTGCACGAACTAGATATTTTGAAGTTAGACGCAGATGAAGTAAAGCTTCGGAGCTTGGAGAAAGGTTTGCCTGAAGGGGTAAGGGGGGTGGTGCTTTTCCCTGATGGAGTTGGTCTGCTTTGGGATGAGAGCAGTGGGCCTGACGCTGTCAGCGGCTTATCGCGTTCTATGGAAGGGTTAAGCGAAGCGTTTTCTTAGCCCAGAATAAAAAAAAACCGAAGCGGTATGCTTCGGTTTTTTATTTTATTCCTTCTTAGATTTGGCTAGCACCGGCTAGATCTTCGATAATTTTTTTCGTATATAGATTAACGATGAAATTCACGCGATTCTCGTTATAGTTGATAACAGATGGAGCGATGAATTCCCATTTTGTTCTAGCAGAGTCGAGCATTTTCAGAGCTTCCGGGTTGGTGGTAGTGCTCATGAGCTTGTTCAGAGTTGACTCAAATTCTTTTGCCAATGCATCGAGTGTAATATCGTTGTCATCATCCCGAGCATATACCTGACTTACTGTTGAGGTACTTCGGGCTGAGTACTTTGTCATGATTAAGGCCGCAAGTTTACCTGCATCGTGAATTAGGTTTTGTCCTTTGCTCGAGTCGATGCCAGCATCGCTTGCCACCGAGTTGTAGAGCACGCTTAACGTGTCATTAAAGTTAATGTTGTATTCCGCTAATTCTCCGACCAGGCGAAGATCGGTGTAGCCTGTATCTTTCACGATTTCTATATTTTGATTAAGAGAATCTTCGTAAGTAATCCAAGCGTCCCTTGCGGCATCGACTTGCGATGTCAAAGTAGAGTCTGATAGCAATCCTGAAATATCAATCATTAGGTCTTCTACCGTACCGACCGTAAATTGCACCACTTGCTGCTGTTCTTTGTCGGCTTGATTTGCACTGAAATTGTAGAAGCTATTTACGGAGTAGTAGCTGTTGATGGTCGCATCATAGACTTTGTCCATCGCGGCTAGCGCTTCTTCTTTTTCCATAGCCACAGCGTTAGTCGCCAAACATGTGCTCATAATAAGAGCAGCAATCGTTTGAATATGACGTTTTATTTGCATCGTTGATCTCCAGCTTGTATGCGGTGTTAAGCGTAAAAAAATGCGTTATTAGATCTAGTTTAGTTGTGATTGCCTAACTTACAACTTTGAAATACTGCAATAAGTGCTTGTTTTTTGGTGACTAAACCCCCACTTACTAATTAGGCATGAATTCTGTTGTTTGGGCTGGCTTAAAGGCACGCTTTCATTATTCGTTGACAAACGGATAATATTTCTACAAGGTACACGCCTCACGATTCAAACGATCGTATGAATTTTTGTTTTCTCACTCCATATTCATGGGGTTAAACCGATTGTCGGGCAGTTGTTGCTGTACTGGCATGAACTTATAACTTGGAGAACAGTTGATGATTTACGCAGGTAAAGCCATCACGGTTAAAGAAATCGACGGTGGGTTCGCACAATTGAACTTCGACCTAGAAGGCGAATCCGTTAACAAATTTAACCGGCTGACTATCGAAGAGCTAGGCGCTGCTGCAGAAGCACTTAAAGGCGCTAGCAATATCAAAGGTCTAGTAGTAACCAGTACAAAAGACGTGTTCATCGTTGGTGCTGATATCACAGAGTTTACAGATTTGTTTGCCGGCCCAGAAGAAGAGCTGATCGCAAACAACTTGAAAGCGAATTCTGTCTTCAGCGCAATTGAAGATCTTCCATTCCCGACAGTCACTGCAATTAACGGTATTGCGTTGGGTGGTGGTTTCGAAATGTGTTTGGCGACCGACTATCGTGTTATGTCGACGGGTGCAAAAGTAGGTCTTCCAGAAGTTAAGTTGGGTATCTTCCCAGGCTTCGGTGGTACGGTTCGGCTTCCACGTTTGATTGGTGCAGACAATGCGATCGAATGGATTGCGGGAACGAAAGAGTATCGCGCAGATGCAGCGCTTAAATATGGTGCGGTAGATGCGGTTGTTGGTCCGGAAAAATTGATGGACGCAGCAATCAATCTGCTTGAGCAGGTTAATGCGGGCAAGCTGGACTATCAAGCGCGTCGAGAGCAGAAGACTGGTAAGCTTCAGTTGAACCCAATGGAAAGCATGATGTCTTTTGAGACATCAAAAGGTTTTGTTGCGGGTCAGGCTGGCCCTAACTATCCAGCACCTGTTGAAGCGATCAAGGCGATGCAAAAACATGCTGGTATGACGCGTGACAAGGCGATCGAAGTTGAGGCGAAAGGCTTTGCTAAGATGGCAAAAACTTCTGTTGCAGCATCGCTGGTTGGTTTGTTTTTAAATGATCAAGCCTTAAAAGCGAAAGCGAAAAAGCTTGAGCCTTTAGCATCTGACGTTAAGAAGGCAGCAGTTCTCGGTGCGGGAATCATGGGTGGTGGTATTGCATATCAATCTGCTCTTAAAGGCACCCCGATCATCATGAAAGATATCGCGCAAGCTGGTATCGATCTTGGTCTTAACGAGGCGAAAAAGCTTCTCGCTAAGCGCGTTGAGAAAGGTCGAATGAAGCCGGCGCAGATGGCTGATGTACTTAATGCAATCGACCCAGCGCTAAGCTATGGCGATTTCGGTGATGTTGACCTGGTTGTTGAAGCGGTTGTTGAAAATCCTAAGGTTAAGGACATCGTTTTGCGCGAAGTTGAAGATATCGTATCGGAAGATACTGTACTTACTTCAAACACCTCGACTATTTCGATCGACTTGTTGGCTAAAAACCTGAAGCGTCCAGAGAACTTCTGTGGAATGCACTTCTTCAACCCAGTGCACATGATGCCATTGGTTGAGGTTATTCGCGGTGAGAAAACAAGTGAAGAAACAATTGCAACAACCGTTGCATACGCGAAAGCAATGGGTAAAACGCCAGTTGTTGTTAACGATTGCCCTGGTTTCCTTGTTAACCGTATCTTGTTCCCTTACTTCGGTGGTTTCTGTGCTCTAGTCCGTGATGGTGCTGACTTCCAGCGCGTTGATAAGATTATGGAAAAATTCGGTTGGCCGATGGGTCCTGCTTATTTGCTTGATGTTGTAGGTATGGACACTGGTAAGCACGCTGGTGAAGTGATGGCTGAAGGTTTTCCTGATCGCATGAAGCATGAATTCCGTACTGCTATCGATGTTATGTTTGACGATGGTCGGTATGGCCAGAAAACAGACAAGGGTTTCTACGCATACGAACTTGACCGCAAAGGTAAGCAGAAGAAAGTTGCTGACGAAGCCGTTTACGACATGCTTAAGCCTGTTGTTGAAAGCAGTAACGAGTTCACTGATGAAGAGATCATTGAGCGCATGATGGTTCCTCTTTGTATTGAAACTGTCCGCTGTCTTGAAGATGGTATCGTTGACACTGCAGCTGAGGCAGATATGGGTCTGATCTTCGGTATTGGTTTCCCTCCATTCCGCGGTGGCGCACTTCGTTATATCGATTCTGTCGGTATCGAAGAATTCAACAAGATTGCTGACAAATACGCAGATCTAGGTGCTCTATACACTCCAACAGAGGGTATGAGAGAAATGGCTAAAGCTGGCAAGAAATTTTTCGGCTAGTTACTGAAACAGAATCGAACGGAGAATATCATGAGTCTTAATCCAAGAGATGTTGTCGTCATCGATGCAGTGCGTACCCCAATGGGTCGCTCTAAAAACGGCTGTTTCCGCAATGTTAGAGCTGAAGAGTTGTCTGCACAGATGATGGATGCGATCTTAGATCGTAATGAAAAAGTAAACCCTAAAGACGTTGATGACGTGATTTGGGGTTGTGTAAACCAAACTATGGAACAAGGTTTCAATGTTGGTCGTAACGCGTTGTTGCTGACCAAAATGCCAAACACGGTTCCTGGTCAAACAGTAAACCGTCTGTGTGGATCAGCAATGACTGCGATTCACTCGGCGGCTAACTCAATCATGGCAAACACTGGTGACATTTTTATTGTTGGTGGTGTAGAGCACATGGGTCACGTACCAATGACAACCGGTAACGACTACAACCATGGTTCGGCACTCCACATGGCGAAAGCATCCAACATGATGGGTATTACTGCTGAGATGCTGGCAAAAATGCATGGCATTACACGCGAGCAGCAAGATGCGTTTGGTGAGCGTTCGCATCGCTTAGCGCACGAAGCGACAGTCAACGGTAAGTTCAAGAATGAAATCGTTCCTGTAGAGGGTCACGATGACAATGGCTTTAAAGTACTCGTTGAAGACGACGAAACGATTCGTCCTGATACAACTGTCGAGTCTTTGGGTAAGCTGCGTCCTGCTTTCAACCCGAAAGGCGGTACAGTGACTGCTGGTACGTCTTCTCAGTTGACTGATGGCTCTGCAGCAATGCTGCTAATGTCTGCTGAAAAGGCGGAAGAACTAGGTCTTAAGCCGCGCGCACGGATTGTGTCTATGGCCGCTGCAGGTTGTGATGCTGCAATCATGGGTTATGGTCCAGTTCCAGCGACCAAAAAAGCCCTAAAGAAAGCGGGCCTTACTGTTGAAGACATCGACATCTGGGAGCTTAACGAAGCGTTTGCTGGCCAGTCTCTTCCTGTCATCAAAGATCTTAAGTTGATGAACGTGATGGACGAGAAAGTGAACTTGAATGGCGGTGCGATTGCATTGGGTCACCCAATGGGATGTTCTGGTGTTCGTATTTCTGGCACCTTACTTAATATCATGGAAGACAAAGACGCTAAATACGGCGTGTCGACCATGTGTATCGGTATGGGTCAGGGCGTTACGACAGTTTGGGAACGTCTATAAGCGTAAGAGCACTATGTCGCTGATGACAACTCGGTTAGCATTCGCTTTTACCTTGTTAAAATCAGCGCCGGAGTTGTTAAGCGTTAGAAGTTAAAAAAAGCACGGCTTGTCCGTGCTTTTTTGTGTCCGTATCTTGCAATAAATTTGTTAGGAACTGCTTTGAATTCAACTTCGATTATGGTGATTAACTTAGAAAAAACTTTGCAAGTGCTTGACCACTCAGCTACAAATCAATATATATGTTGCGCTAATTCAGCTTTAAGCTCGTATACATCATTGCGTAAGTAATCTCTAAACGAGCAATTTACCCTATTATAATTTTGGAGTTATATGGCTAAGTCACTAGTCATCGTGGAATCGCCTGCTAAGGCAAAAACGATCAACAAGTACCTCGGGTCAGACTACATCGTTAAATCAAGTGTTGGTCATATTCGCGACTTGCCAACCTCTGGTGGCGCCGCTACATCTACTCCGGCAGAGAGAGCGAAACAGGCTGCCTTGACTCGTAAAATGAGTCCTGAGGAGAAAGCCGAGTATAAGAAGCGCAAATCTAAACAACAGCTCGTTAATCGAATGGGTATCGACCCGGAAAAAGATTGGGCAGCACACTATGAAATCTTACCCGGCAAAGAAAAGGTTGTTACTGAGCTTAAAAAGCTAGCTAAGAATGCAGATACTATTTACCTCGCGACGGATTTGGATCGAGAGGGAGAAGCGATCGCCTGGCACTTAAAAGAAGCGATTGGTGGTGATGAGTCACGTTATCGGCGCGTTGTTTTCAATGAAATTACGAAAAAGGCAATTCAGGATGCTTTCAAAAAACCTGATGAACTAGACCAGAGTCGTGTCAATGCGCAGCAAGCACGCCGTTTCTTGGATCGGGTTGTCGGCTTCATGGTTTCTCCTTTGCTTTGGGCTAAGATCGCAAGGGGTCTGTCAGCTGGGCGTGTGCAGTCGGTAGCTGTCAGGCTGATTGTTGAACGTGAGCGAGAAATCAGAGCATTTATTCCTGAAGAGTATTGGGAAGTATTTTCGGATTTAAATCGTGCCGACGGTGCGCAAGCGCGCTTTCAGGTTAGTAAACTCCGTGATAAAGCCTTTAGGCCTGTTTCCAAAGCAGAGACTGATGACCATCTGGCTAAACTAAAAGCCGCTTCTTTCTCTATTGCCAAGCGAGAAGATAAACCTACATCCTCTAAGCCAAACGCACCATTCATTACTTCCACGCTCCAGCAAGCCGCGAGTACACGGTTAAGTTTTAGTGTTAAGAAGACGATGATGCTAGCTCAGCGCCTATATGAGGCTGGCTATATTACCTACATGCGAACCGACTCGACGAATTTAAGCTCTGAAGCAGTAGCGAACTGTCGAGATTACATTAAAGATCAGTTTGGTGACGCTTATCTTCCTGATAACCCTCGTCTTTACAGTAGCAAAGATGGGGCTCAAGAGGCGCACGAGGCGATTAGACCGTCTGATGTAGGTGTCAAAGCAGATAAAATTTCAGGTTTGGAGAAAGATGCAGAGCGTCTTTATGACTTAATTTGGCGTAATTTTGTTGCGTGCCAGATGAATAATGCACAGTTTCTCAGCTCTTCAGTGGAAGTGAAGGCCGCTGATTACACGCTTAGAACGCGTGGACGTATTCTGAAGTTTGATGGCTTTCTAAAAGTAATGCCGACCTCAAGCAAGAAAGACGATGATGTAATCCTTCCAGACTTTAAGGTTGGTGACTCTCTCACGCTTGAGTCGCTTGAACCGAAACAGCACTTTACCAAGCCGGCACCTCGATACTCTGAGGCGGCGTTAGTTAAAGAGCTTGAAAAACGAGGCATTGGTCGTCCTTCAACCTACGCCGCGATTATCTCTACGATTCAGGAACGCGGATACGTGCGTGTTGAGAATCGTCGTTTTTATGCAGAGAAGATGGGTGATATCGTCACTGATCGTCTTGCTGAGTCTTTCCCTGATTTGATGTCTTACAACTTTACGGCAGAAATGGAGGAACAGCTCGATGAAGTTGCTATGGGCAAGCGAAACTGGAAGGATGTATTGAATCAGTTCTATGGTGACTTCACCATAAAATTGGACAAGGCAGAGGCGGCCAACGATTCTGGCGGCATGCGTTCAAATGAGCCTGTAGAAACAGATATTCCATGTGGGAACTGTGGCCGGAATATGCAGATACGAACTGCAAGCACAGGCGTTTTTCTTGGATGCTCTGGTTACGCATTACCGCCTAAAGAGCGCTGCAAGAATACAATGAATCTCGTTCCAGGTGATGAGGTCGCAAGTGCCGATGATGACGAAGGCGAATCAAAGCTTCTTCGTAAAAAACATCGTTGTTCCATTTGCTCAACATCAATGGAAAGCTATTTGATTGATGAGAAGAGAAAGCTGCACGTATGTGGAAATAATCCGGATTGTGCAGGGTATGAAATAGAGCAGGGCGAATTTCATATTAAAGGTTACGACGGCCCAACGCTTGAGTGCGATAAGTGTGGCGCAGAGATGCAGCTGAAGTCTGGGCGATTTGGTAAGTATTTCGGGTGTACGAGCGATTCGTGCAAGAATACGCGGAAGTTGTTGCGAAGCGGTGAACCAGCGCCACCAAAAATGGATCCCGTGCCGATGCCAGAGCTACAGTGCCAGAAAGTCGAAGATACTTATGTATTGAGAGATGGCGCCGCAGGACTTTTTCTGGCAGCTAGTCAATTTCCAAAGAATCGCGAGACGAGACCGCCTTTAATTGCAGAAATATTGCCGCATAAGGACGAGATTGATCCTAAATATAGTTTCTTGTTTGACGCTCCTATCGCAGATCCTGACGGGCACCCTAGCGTTGTTCGCTTTAGCCGTAAAACGAAAGAGCAGTACGTTATGTCTGAAGTCGAAGGAAAGGCAACTGGTTGGACGGCTTACTATCAAAATGGGAAGTGGGTTGAGAGCCTGCCTAAACCTAAGGCTAAACCAAAAGCTAAACCAAAAGCCAAGGCTAAACCGAAAGCTAAGGCCAAGAAAGCGTGATCGGTCTTAGTCGAGGTTGATTGGTAACGGGAACAATTGAGTGCTGGCATATCCTATCGGATCGTTGGGGCAACCTTGGGGCGAAGCTGAAAAGGCTAGTTGGCAAAATGCCACAGAGATTCAGCGTTCATATCAGAGTCTCGTGGTTGATCGCGTATTCGCTCTGTCTGGACGCTTTAGCGTTGCAGTCTATGGGGCGCTTTCTCATGACCCTCTGCGCTACCCCTTATACGCGCTGGAGACGCTTTCTCCTGACCCTGAGTTGCCTTGGGTTTTAGTGACGGGTGGTGTTCATGGGTACGAGACTAGTGGGGTTTTTGGCGCTTTGTCTTTCCTTGAACGTTCGGCTCAGAGCTATCAGAATCACTTTAACTTTCTTGTTCTTCCTTGTATCAGTCCTTGGGGCTTTGAAACAATTAATCGTTGGAACATAGCGACGATCGACCCCAACCGTTCCTTCAAAGAGGATGGATTGTGTGAGGAAGCGCGTTTCGTGATCCGTTTTCTGGCTTGCATGCAGCGTGAGTTCATCATGCATATTGATTTGCACGAGACAACGGATACCGATGAATCTGAGTTTCGTCCCGCACTTGCGGCGAAGTTAGGGCAACGTTATGAGCCGACGGAGATTCCCGATGGCTTTTACCTTGTAGGAGATTCGAATAACCCCCAGTCTAGTTTTCAGGCTGCCATTGTTTCAGCGGTAAGTGAGATAACGCATATCGCTCCGAACGACGCGAAAGGGCGCTTGCTCGGTGATATTGCTGCCCAAAGGGGCGTCGTGAATTATGCCTACAGATCGCTTGGTCTTTGCGCAGGTGTAACGAATGCGCCTTACACGACAACGACGGAAGTGTACCCAGATAGCGCATCTATAACTCCAGACGAGTGTATTGATGCCCAGGTATGCGCATTAGAGGCAGGACTGACGTTTATTTCTTCTGTAGACGCGTTAGAAGACTAGAGGTGTCCCAGCGTCCACCGTCCATGTCTTGTACATCCCCATAAAACTGATCTACTAGTGCGGTGACGGGTAGTTTTGCAGCAACGCGCCGAGCTTCCTCTAGGCATATTCCAAGATCTTTTCTCATCCAGTCGACGGCAAAGCCATGCTCGTACTCATTCGCGATCATGGTTTTATGACGATTCTCCATTTGCCAGGACTGAGCCGCCCCCTTTGAAATAACTTCAATGACGTTATGCGGGTCTAGTCCGGCTTGTTGCGCAAAATGAATGGATTCCGCCAAACCCTGCACCAATCCCGCAATGGCAATCTGGTTACACATTTTTGTGAGTTGCCCTGAACCCGTGTTTCCCATACGTTTGCAAGATTTCGCGAATGCGTTGATAAACGTTTCCGCTTTTGAGTAGGCGTCTTGATCCCCTCCGCACATGACGGTCAATTGACCATTGATGGCGCCTTGTTCGCCACCAGAAACCGGTCCATCTACAAATGAAATACCGTGTTGCTTGGCCTCGGCGTATAGCTCTCGGGCAACGTCCGCAGAGGCTGTCGTATGATCAACGACGAGTGTTCCTTCAGGAAGCGATGTTAATAGAGCTGATTCACCGAGAAACATTGAGCGGAGGTCATTGTCATCACCGATACACGTCATGACACAATCAACGTCATGCGGTATCTCTGTCCAATTTTCAATTCCGGTTCCTGAAAACTCGCTCAGCCAACGAGTACGCTTTTCTGGTGATCGGTTATAAACATACACTTCATGTTCTTTAGAAAGATGTCCCGCCATGTGGTATCCCATGACGCCCAAACCAATGAAAACAACCTTTGATGGCATGATCTAGTTCTCACTTAATTGTTTCCGAAGCTGTTCGATGCGTTGACGATTCACGCCAAAGTCTGAATGACCAAGGCGAGAAGCCGAGCGCACATCGATTCGCTGTTGCGACGGAATGATTAAAAATTCTACGTCGTCAACGTAGCCCATAATGTCGCTAGTGTATTCCGCATAAATATAGCTTTCTGTGTTGACCACAATTTCCGCGCTTGGGTTGCGTTCTATCGCTGCCGAAAGTTTGGCGCTGTTTGTTCCTGCTGTTTGAAAGGGCAGAGGAGTAATCTTATGGCTTTCTTCTTCGTTGTCTAAAGAGCTTACGCAATTCGGGCTGCTTGGGCAGAGTTGAAGGGCAGTTTGAGGGCTGCCGAGATAGGCTGGTCTACTTCCGCTGCAGGCGACAAGGGATAGCGCCAATGCGACGCTGAATGTTCCATAGAATGTGCGTTTTAGTTGTGTGAATGTTCGTGCGTTCATAATTCGTCCTGATAGCCTGTCACGTTGAGGATGGGTAGCTTAACGGTAAAAGTGGAACCAATTCCATAGGTGCTGTCTACACTGATGGCACCGCGATGTTTTTCAATAACAACTTGGACGAAATTTAGGCCCAGCCCCGCTCCTTTCGGGCCAGCTCGCTCACTTTCTTTTTGACGTCTGAAGCGTTCGAAGATAAATGGAAGTTCGCTTTCTTTAATGCCGTAGCCCTGATCTTTGATGGTAATGACGGCTAGGCTATCTTGTTTCTGGACGTTAATCGATATTGTGGTGTTTTGATCGCTGTACTTAGTTGCGTTGCTTAATAGATTGATCACGCTTCGTTCAATCAGCTCGGCGCTTCCCCAAAGCCATGCTTCATCGATCCCACTAAGTGTCATTTCAATGTTCTTTTGACGCGCTAATTGATCAACAGAGTCAATTGCATTCTCAATGGCATTGATCAGCTCAAATTCATAGAAGTCATCTTCAAGTACTTGTTCTGCCCGTGTGATTTGTAAGAATTGATCTGAAAGTCCCAATGAACGTTCTGCATGCGAGGCAAGCTGATCAATTATTTTTTCCCCCCA
>NZ_LWFT01000386.1:0-296 GCF_001635105.1 Oleiphilus sp. HI0079 | reverse complement strand
AGCAGTGTCTGGTTGACTATTGCCCCGACCTCGCAAACCGAGCTGTATATACCTGCGGAGCTGAAGGCTTCATGTCGACAGTCAGAGCGGCGTCAAAAGCGCTTGGTGTTGATATTGCGGCCATTAAGAGTGAATCCTTTGGTGTGCCAAGGAAACAGGACACGTTGGCGAACCTTGCTCAATTGCGAAGCATGTCAGGGCGTAACGAGGTCAATGTGACGTTGTCGAAAACGCAGCAGACCTTAAACGCTAGCGGTGAGAAAACGCTGTTGGAAATCGCTGAAGAGGCTGGACTA
>NZ_LWFT01000385.1:0-721 GCF_001635105.1 Oleiphilus sp. HI0079 | reverse complement strand
CAGACTTAATGACCAGAGCCAACGCTCCGGGCAACAGCTTTGCTTTTTTGATGGGCGGCGTGGCAACGGACTACACCGAGATCATGGTGATAAAAGAAACAACCAGCTCCTGGAAAACGGCGCTGTTTTTACCCTTGCTGACGCTGCCACAGGTGTTTGTCGTTGCCTGGCTGCTCAATGTGAGCAGCTAGCACCAGCAAAGCCTAAGACAGAATATCCAGAAACTGCTCTAGCTCTTGATCCGTGGTATTGAAAGAGGATACTAAACGCACCAGCGTTGCGTTTTCTCGAGCGATACCCTTAGAAAGAAAACGCTCAGGCCATTCCCCAAATATCGCTCCGGCATCACGGAGCTCTTTTATCTTTTGATTGTCGATAAGGGCAAACACCTCATTACCATCAACTGGCCAGATGACTTCCGCAAATGCGCTGGCCTCGATACCCGTCATAATACGTCGCGCTGCTGCATTGCTTTTTTCTGCCAGCCCGCGCCAGTGATCAGCCTCTAGCCACGCACAAAACTGCGAGCCGAGTAAGCGCCCTTTTGACAACAAGTGCCCCGCTCGCTTTCTACGGAATTCAAAATCTTTCGCCAAGCTCTTATCGAAGAAAACAACGGCCTCTGCGGCCAGCGCGCCGTTCTTACTTGCACCCAAACAAAGCACATCCACTCCTAGCTTCCACGTCATTTCTGCGGGTGTACAGCCAAGCCCTACCAATG
>NZ_LWFT01000384.1:0-629 GCF_001635105.1 Oleiphilus sp. HI0079 | reverse complement strand
GCTTCGTCCGTATTTCGAAAGCCGAGCTTTCCGGAGAGCTGAAAGTCTTCAATTTGATAGAGTTTTTCTCGAAGAACCTTGGGGCTTTCGTCGCCGGAATATTCAATAAAATTGGATGCGCAGCCGCTCGTAATGCTTAATGCTACGATGAGAGCAGCCGTAATGATAGGGCATCCAAAACTTCTAGTCGCCACGATTATTCTTCCGCCTGGTTGGTCTCTTGCGCATCTGAAGCTGGGGCAGAGTCAGTTGCCTCAGTATTCTCATCGTTCGGCTCTGCCGTGTCATTAAGGTCTTCAAGCATCTCTGGAGCAAGTCGTTCTAACGTTGCGCGAAGCACAGGATGGTCTGGTTGCTGGCGCAGGCTGTTGTTCCAAACTTTTTTGGCTTCCTCGGTTTTGCCTTCAACCCATAGTACTTCGCCTAGATGTGCACCGACTTCTCCATCGGGGTAGTTGATGTAAGCTTTACTTAAAAGCGCGAGTGCTTCTTCGTTCTTGCCGAGCTTAAACAGTGCCCAGCCCATGCTGTCCATGATCGCTGGGTTATCAGGGCGAAGCGCGAGCGCCAGCGTGATGAGCTGCAGGGCTTCTTCAAGGCGATCTGTTTTGTCTGCGAGGGTATATCCA
>NZ_LWFT01000383.1:0-379 GCF_001635105.1 Oleiphilus sp. HI0079 | reverse complement strand
TTCCACTGGAGCACGTGCGACACTGGCCGCCGAGCAACTTCAAAGAGTGGGCTATACCAACGTAATAGTCATTACCTGCGCTCTTGATCAAGTCTTGTCCGCACAAGCAGACAATTAATTCAAACCGTACATTCTCAGTAAAACGAGGTAGAGATTTTATGAGCCCCCCGATTGTAATCGACTACTACACTGATCTGCTTTGCGTCTGGGCTTGGATTGCTCAGCGTCGACTGGACGAACTACATGAACAATTTGGTGACCAGATTGCCATCAACCACTATTACATTGATCTTTTTGGTGACGTCGCTAAGAGAATAGAGCTGCAATGGACGGAGCGAGGCAGTTATGAAGGATTTGCTCAACACGTAATGCATGCAGT
>NZ_LWFT01000382.1:0-670 GCF_001635105.1 Oleiphilus sp. HI0079 | reverse complement strand
GGTAACACCGATGGAGATTTTGAAGGAATTCGATGTGGTTGTAGTAAGCGGTGGGATGTGTGATCAGGGTACTATCACGAGATACTTATCTATAGTAGAAAATAAGCCAAGGAATACGCTTTTACTAACGGGGTATCAGGCTGCAGGGAGCAAAGGCAGGCAGTTGTTAGAAAGCGAAACGGAAGATGTTGCATGCACAATTGAAGACCTTTCCTCTTATTACTCTGGGCATGCAGATCAGGCAATATTGTTAGATTACTTGTTTGAACTTAGTGGCAGAAAGGAGCAGGATAATAGTTGCCATGTTTTTATTAATCATGGCGAATCAGAATCTAAAAATGTCCTCCGTGAAGCCATACAGCACAGAGCTGCCGAGAAACGACCAAATGATCGGATCGTATCTGAAGTGTCAATCGGGCTAAAAAAGTGGTTTGATCTTTCAAACTCCACATATATTGATAACTCCCCGGTACTAACAGAGCCCACGGTCAATGACTTGACCCGAGAACTGCTTGAGCTTAAGAGTATGCTTGCCACTCAAAGCCGAGGGATGATCGCGATAAGGGAATTGCTTGAGCATTTGACCAAAGAAGAAGCGTAGCAATCAGCGCGGAGCTATCTTAGTGCCTTATGAAAGATAGCCCGCGCGATTCACTAAGAAGACAAAAGT
>NZ_LWFT01000381.1:0-595 GCF_001635105.1 Oleiphilus sp. HI0079 | reverse complement strand
TGCTAAGTGGGGGTAGGCGACATGGCCTTGCTTACCGATTATCTTAAGCTTTGCATTCAAAGAGCCCCGGCGCCCATTTTTTATTACATCACCCAAGCGTTTAGTGCTTGAGGGTTCGCCGACTAAACACCAATCAATCTTTTCTTTGCGCGACTCAAGAGTTTCGATCACCTTCACGGTACCGTTTTTTGCGGGTCCTTCTTCGTCACTGGTGATTAGATATGCGATGGAGCCGACATGGTCGGGGTACTTTTCGATAAAACGCTCTGTTGCCACCATAAAGGCAGCGAGACTACCTTTCATGTCAGCCGTGCCACGGCCATGTATATGGCCTTCTTCAATACGCGCTTCAAACGGCGGATACTGCCACTGATACTCTGGCCCTGTTGGAACGACATCGGTATGACCAGCAAAACAAAGAACGGGCGATTTTCGGCCCTTGCGCGCCCAAAGGTTGGTCACTTCTTCAAACTGCATGGTCTCGCAATGGAAACCCAATGGTTTTAATCGGTCTTTTAACAGCGCTTGGCAGCCTTTGTCATCCGGTGTTACGGAGGGTTGCTGAATGAGTTCCTGAGTCAGTTGGATGGTTGGA
>NZ_LWFT01000380.1:0-312 GCF_001635105.1 Oleiphilus sp. HI0079 | reverse complement strand
CTTTTAAGCGATCTATTCTAAAAGGATTTAGTTCTCTATTGTCAGCGTAGTTGTTTGTTTGGAAACGATGCTGACGTTATAGCTATTTGAAAAGATCATTGAGGCGAATTCGTTGTCATCGTTGATGTCGATAGACGCATCGCAGGTGAACGCCGCCGTATAGGGGCCCGCTGGGATAAATCCAAGCTCAAACTCGTAGTTTGATGTGTCGTTGTTATAGGTCACTGTCGCAGAAGCAAGTGGATCACCTGCATTTCCCTGCAGATCCTGAATCGTTGCATCTTCGCCAGTGAACAAATAAACCGCATTGCC
>NZ_LWFT01000379.1:0-200 GCF_001635105.1 Oleiphilus sp. HI0079 | reverse complement strand
TATCGGTTGAATGTACTTGCCTAAGATCCGTCACTTCATTTTGGAGTAAACCATCAATGACGTATGGTGCCTCACGATCGGAAGCGCTGAAGACAGAGTTGTGGAATAACGACTGCTTTTCATCAATGAATGTATAAATTGTGACGCCCTTGTCTTTGCCGAAATATTTGTAGGAATGATTCGCGTGCAAGCAATCTACA
>NZ_LWFT01000378.1:0-331 GCF_001635105.1 Oleiphilus sp. HI0079 | reverse complement strand
TCTGAGCGCGACGTATCAAACAATGATATTGCGTTGGTGACAGGTGCGCATGTCGGCGCGTTCTACACGCCAGCCGAAGAGCGCAGTGATGAGCAAAACGCCTTGCTCGAGCAGAGCGATGCACTCCTAGCAGAACTCAAAGAAGCGAATACTTTAGTGGTGGCAACGCCGATGTATAACTTTGGTATTCCGGCATCGTTGAAGGCATGGGTTGATATGATTTGTCGCGTCGGTGAAACGTTTCGGTACACAGAGAATGGGCCGGAAGGGTTGTTGAATATCGACACTATGTATCTTGTAGTGGCGACGGGCGGAGCACCTGTAGGCAGTG
>NZ_LWFT01000377.1:0-766 GCF_001635105.1 Oleiphilus sp. HI0079 | reverse complement strand
TCGTGATGATTGTTCAAAAAAATTGATGATATAGAGCAAAAGTACCTTCTTATAAACGTTAGCGCAATCTTTATACTAGATCACATGGTTTAAGCGCATCGCGAGATTAAGATCTTGCTGATACAACATCATCATTAAGAAACAGGTAGGAGTTAATTGTGTCGTTAAATATTCTCTCATTGTCGGCAAGTGTTCAGGGTGATCAGTCAACAAGTCGTATGTTGGCAAATGAATTGATCACGAAATTAACGGAAAAGGCTGGGGCGGCAAAAGTATCTGAGCGCGACGTATCAAACAATGATATTGCGTTGGTGACAGGTGCGCATGTCGGCGCGTTCTACACGCCAGCCGAAGAGCGCAGTGATGAGCAAAACGCCTTGCTCGAGCAGAGCGATGCACTCCTAGCAGAACTCAAAGAAGCGAATACTTTAGTGGTGGCAACGCCGATGTATAACTTTGGTATTCCGGCATCGTTGAAGGCATGGGTTGATATGATTTGTCGCGTCGGTGAAACGTTTCGGTACACAGAGAATGGGCCGGAAGGGTTGTTGAATATCGACACTATGTATCTTGTAGTGGCGACGGGCGGAGCACCTGTAGGCAGTGCGGTTGATTTTGTCGTGCCTTATATGAAGCAAGTTGCGAGCTTTATAGGCATTGAGCATGTCGAAGTCATCGCAGCAGATCGAATGAATGTCGATGCAGATGCCTCGCTCAAGAAAGCGCGAGAAGAATTGTCAGAGATCGTACAAAAGGCGTGAATGCC
>NZ_LWFT01000376.1:0-1529 GCF_001635105.1 Oleiphilus sp. HI0079 | reverse complement strand
CTATTGGCGGTAGATAGCTCTTGGACATGGCCTCCGAAAATACATACCGGCAACAACCAGAGACTTGCCATGCTGACTTGCAGTGTAGCGGTCATCACGGGAGAAACCTGCATTTCACGAAAACGGCGGCCAAACACTCCGGCAAAGGCATAGCAGAGTGCGGCACCCAGTATCGAGAGCTGCGCGGACACGCTCTCACCTAGACCGCTTAGGTATTGTGGCCCAATCATGGCGGCTACGCCGCCGAGTCCGATCAGTACACCAAGGATTTTTAGCGGTGCGATACGCTCGTCACTTAAAAGTGCTCCGGCAACCAATACGGTGAACAATGGTGTCGTGGCGTTGAGAATCGAAGCGAGCCCAGAGCCAATTTCTTGCTGTCCCCAAACAATCAGCGAAAAAGGCATGGCGTTGTTAATCAGTCCCATTAGGATGATCGACCACCAAAATGTGCCGGTTTTAGGGATCGTTATATTTTTGGCGAACACCAAAAACCACAAGCAGGCCGCGGCAATGGTAACGCGTAGCCAAACGACGGTGAGGGGAGAGAACCCGGTTAGCGTGATCTCATTGAAAAAGAAAGAGCCACCCCAGAGAATTGAAAGCCCAATTAGTATTGACCAGTCTTTAGCGCTCATCGCGAGCGAAACGTTTTTCATAACAGGCGCTTACTGTTTGCTGCAGCGAAGCAGTACATATTTGCTGTGCTGAGCCATGTTCTCGCAGTTCCCGAATAGTCGTTTTAATGGTCCGTGGTAGGCTAAATGACGATTGGCAATGACCCATAGCTGACCGTTCGTTTTTAAGTGCGCGTAGGCGTCTTGGAACATGGCCAGCGCAATATCGGTTCCCATTGTTTGTTGCTGATGGAACGGTGGGTTGCAAACGATCAGATCAACGTTTGGGAAGGTATCAGGAATGCCGTTTCCAGCTTCAAGAGTACAGGCGATATCGGACAAGTATTGCTGCGTATTGTGCGTCGTGCTGTCGATCGCCATAAACGATTCATCGCAGAAAAAAGCCTGCTTTGCATCGCAAGCTAGCGCGCTATTGATACCCATAATGCCATTGCCGCATGCCAAATCTATGAGGCTCTCGGCCTTGGGCAATAATTCTAGATTCGCTAGAAAAACGTGCGTGCCCGGATCAACTCTGCCTTCCGCAAACACATTGGCGTGGCAACTTAGCGCCATGCCATAGGCCGTAAATGATCGCGGAAACTTAGTGCTACCCTGCCAAGTAGTCGGATCTGGCGAGCAATGAATGAGCCTTGCTTTTTTCGCGGCAAGAGACTGGCTGCTTGGGCCAATAATATTCTCAAAAAGCACACGCGTATTTTTGCTGAGCGACTTCACCATGCACGAGGCAATCACCGTTGTGTTTTGGTTTATGTTGGCACGCAAGCGATAAAGCTGATCCTCGAGCATAGCGAGCGACTTAGGTACTTTGATCAGTACGAGATCAAAGATGCCCTGTGGATTCTGTGTGCTAGGTAGAATGGCCTCCGGCATCTCGCATTTGTTTTCGTT
>NZ_LWFT01000375.1:0-589 GCF_001635105.1 Oleiphilus sp. HI0079 | reverse complement strand
ACTTGGATCGCAATTTCTTGTTCAGGTACGCCGATCAGGTCTACCTTCGAAATTCCGCGAGCTAACAGGTCTCGTTCGAAATCGTAGGCTATGCCCCGCAATTCGCTGAGAGGTGCATCTGCAGAAAGTATTAATGTGGCAACATCTTCATTGAGAACAACCTTAGAAATCTCCGGCTCTTCTGAGTCCGACGGCAGGTTGCGCACGAGTGACACGTGTTCTTTTACTTGATCAAGTGCAAGGCCCATATCTGTGCCTTCGTCGTATTCAAGGCTGATCACGGCGCTGCTTTGATACGACGTCGATTTCATTTCTTTCACGTAGTCGAGTGAGCGTAGCTCTTGCTCGAGAGGCGTGACAATCGAGCGCGCAACATCTTCGGCACTCGCCCCCGGCCAGATGACGCGCACTGTAATGTAGTCTGGTTCGAAGGTAGGCAGAAACTGTGTATTCAACCGAGTGAGCGAAACTGCACCAGCAATGAGGATAATCAACATGAGCAGGTTCGCGGCTACTCGGTGTTTGGCGAACCGACCTAGTAAATCCTCACGATGTTTACCGTTATCCATGGTCATTTGGTGCTGCCTTG
>NZ_LWFT01000374.1:0-373 GCF_001635105.1 Oleiphilus sp. HI0079 | reverse complement strand
AAAGCGGTAATCAATCACGAGATCATTAAAGTCATAGTCGCCCATTCGAGGCCAAAGGTCTTCGAACATCAGCGTCGCCATTCCACTCTGTGAGGGGTAGTACGTGGTTGATGTTATCTCTTCGTTGCTTTGCTCTAATACTTGGTAGGTGCCGGTATCGACTGAGCCATCGACATTGATACCTTCGACGGCGTACGTTGGCGTAGCGGCGATTGACACGAGAAGGTCGTTAAAATCATTGTCACCACCGGCGCGATGTTGATCGTCAAAGCCGAAGACAAAGAAGTCATTCACTGCATCATAAAACGCCACGTTATGTGCTTGCAGGGCACTTGGCTCCGGATTGAGGTAGGGCAAACTATAGAACGGTTGT
>NZ_LWFT01000373.1:0-351 GCF_001635105.1 Oleiphilus sp. HI0079 | reverse complement strand
CTATGGAAAGGCTAGTGTTGAGACTTACGTTTATGCGTTGTTGACTGATACGCATACCTTTTTCGCGTTCGATGCGCGAGACCCAGATCCAAGCCAGATAAGAACGGCATTTCGAAATCGCGATGCGGTAAAGGAAGACGATTATGTTTCTTTGGTTGTTGATCCGACAGGTACTGGTAGTAAAAAATATGAGTTTCGTGTAAACCCGAGCGGTGTGTTAACGGATGTTCTTCAGAACACTGTCGCTGATCGTTATTACTATGACTGGGATTCTAACTGGATTGCCGAAGCACAAGTAACGGACTCCGGTTACATTGTCGAAATTGCCATACCGCATCAATCGATTCGTCT
>NZ_LWFT01000372.1:0-487 GCF_001635105.1 Oleiphilus sp. HI0079 | reverse complement strand
GAGAAGTTGGGATTTGCAGCGGACATGAGAGACTATTCTATCTGTGGACCAATGCTGCAGCACCTGGGTATCGATGCTCTAAGGTTGATGACCAACAATCCTCGCAAGGTGAAGGCGCTAGAGTTGGTAGGAGTCAGAATCGTAGAGCGTTTGCCTCTAGAAGTAGGGCGAAACCCACACAATGATGGCTACCTGACGACAAAGGCGAGCAAGCTAGGGCACTGGCTTAAGTCGCATCAGGATGATGATCTAGGCGTCTAGGCCCCGTTTAGTCGTTTGAAACGGCGGCTAAATAGACTGAATGACCGGTGAAATCAGCGAGCCTTTCTGAGCTGAGAGGCGAGCTTCAATGCTACTCAATATACCCTTTTCATCAAGCCCGCATTCGGCGAGTAAGACCTCAGGTCGTCCATGATCGATGAATGTATCTGGCAAGCCAAGTATCATAATATCGGGTCGCAATCTACTCTACGTTTCTTCAACGCGG
>NZ_LWFT01000371.1:0-414 GCF_001635105.1 Oleiphilus sp. HI0079 | reverse complement strand
ATGCAGTAAGAAACGTTGTACCAAAAATGAGATCAGATGGCACCGTAGATTTTGTCGATGGCATAGCGATCAATACGCGCTTTAAAGGCGATATGGACATTAAACATCTATCATTCGGTGATACGAATAAGTCCATTGGTGAGTTGTATTGGACTGATATAGAGTCTGATACTCGCTGGGTTATTTCTGCGCACTAGTTGGAAATCATACTACTGTTAAAAACCCGCTTGTTTGAAGCGGGTTTTTTCGTTTAAGAGGAAGGGACTATTGGATAGTCTAGTGTTTTTGAATGCTATGACAGCGATGTTGGTGATTATTGACCCTATTGGAACTGCGTTGATCTTCAATGCGCTTGTTGGTGATAGAGGGTTTCGTCAGCGTGTCAAAATTGCGTTAAAGGCAGTATTGATAAGT
>NZ_LWFT01000370.1:0-371 GCF_001635105.1 Oleiphilus sp. HI0079 | reverse complement strand
CTATGATGGGAATGGTTGAATCGTTCAATGTGTCTGTAGCGGCAGCGATTATTCTTAGTGAAGCTCAGCGGCAGAGGCAGTCAGCGGGAATGTACGATAGACCTCGGCTTGATCGCCATGAGTATGAGCGGACATTCTTTCGTTGGGCGCACCCGAACATCGCCAAATATTGTCATGAGCATGAATTGGACTATCCTCCCGTTTCGCCAGACGACGGCGAAATCATCAATCCTTCACAATGGTATGCGCGAGTTCGCGCAGATAGACTGGATAATCCGAGCGAGTGATCACAAAGCTGGTTAAGTTGGCATTGCCAATGATCGTTGGTCAGTTGGCGTTTGCCTCAATGGGGTTCGTCGATACGGTCTTGC
>NZ_LWFT01000369.1:0-655 GCF_001635105.1 Oleiphilus sp. HI0079 | reverse complement strand
TAGCTGGCTAGACAAATCTCTTAGAGCCTGCTCATCTTTTAAGCCATCATCTAGTGTCTTCAAGGCCTTAATGCCGGCCAAACCACCCAAACGGTAACTTAGGTTTGCAGATGGACTAAGCTTGCTTGAAGCCGCGCCCATTGCGAGACTATGACCACCGTTAACAACAGATTGCTCTCGACGTGCACGCATCTGCGCGACAACTTCACGAATGCGCTCTACTTCGTCGTAACGCACGTCGCGAATAAAATCATGAATCAATGACATGAGCTCGCTTGCATTCCTACGTAATGCCTTACCTGAATACACCAGCACCCCACTGACATTTTGTACGTCGTCGATATCTCCTTTTACCGAAGTAAAAGCGTGCACACCTCCCGTTGATGCCGACTGCTGATTTTGCAGTTCGAGATAACTCGCATCACCCACACCAAGCTCCGTCGTAACCGCAGTATAAATCGGCAATAAGGCTTGTTCCTCAGCGCTGAGCTCTGGCAATTCAAAAATGACTTGCGTATACACGAGACCATTCGTTCCCTGCTCGTAACCGGTAATCTTTATCTGCTCATCAGAACCTGACAGTGTCTTGCTCGTTGGCGAGTAAAGTTCAACGGGAACATCCTCAATACCAACCTTGGGAAGAATCGACTCATCG
>NZ_LWFT01000368.1:0-565 GCF_001635105.1 Oleiphilus sp. HI0079 | reverse complement strand
ACCGATGCCGTAAATGGTCTAACCACTCTTTTTGCGCAAGTATCTGGCGATGTGCTTACATCGCACTCTGATACACATCTGAAGCTGCCTACTAACGACGATGAATCGTTAGAGTTTTCTCGATCTTCATCCAATAATATACTCGGGGTATGGACTACCGATCTCACCGATAATGATTTGTTGGCTTTTGTNTTCTTTGCAGACGGTACCTATGTTCATCTAGAGGTAGATGAAGAAGCACCAATTGATGTAAGTGGCGAGCCATCGGGCATGGAATGGGGTACGTATACCAGAAATAATTCAACCGGAGAACTGACGGTTACTCAGANATTTGATGGTAATGGGGATACCGGTCTNACNGATGCCGNAAATGGTCTAACCACTCTTTTTGCGCAAGTATCTGGCGATGTGCTTACATTGCAGTTTGATGACAACCTGAACGGCACTATTGAAGTAGATGAACGGTTAGCATTTTCACCAACTGCGTGTAATTAGTTACCCGCGGTAGATGTGTCCGATCGCACCGATAATGATTTGTTGGCTTTTGTGTTCTTTGCAGACGGTA
>NZ_LWFT01000367.1:0-5865 GCF_001635105.1 Oleiphilus sp. HI0079 | reverse complement strand
CCCACTCCGGAAACCGAATATTACGTGTATACACCATTGGCAACAGAGTATTGTAGACAGGTGAGCCAGACTGAAAGAAGCTTCGTTTTTCAGGTTTGAAGGGATTAAAGGGATTGTTAATACTATCTCTGGCAATATCTGACTCGACCTCTGTAAAGTTCGGGTTAACCGTCAAGCCCAAGGTTTTATTGGTGCCAAAACGCACCTTTGCATCCACGCCAAACTCATTAATGTCGTAATTGCTAGACTGTTCAAACTCGGGATCACCTGGGTCACGCTCGTCATCCTTATGGAGGATATAGTGCGGCGTCACCTCTACATTCTGAACTCCGTACAAATCTCGCTTAGAGGCTATCTGCGCACTCGCGCCCATATCCTCCTCTTGCTGCTGAACCCGCTTTTCGTACTCAACCTTCTCTGCGGCACTCATTGCCTCAGAGTCCGCTAAGGGAGCACGTGCATCAGCCAGCTCCTGCTCCTTCGCTCTCTTGACCAACATCATAGAGCCAAGCGTTTTATCTGTACTACGCGGATAGGACCGCTTGAACATCAACAGCAGCATTTGATCAGTGTCATCCTCATGCTTTGGAAGACGAATCGATTGATGCGGTATGGCAATTTCGACAATGTAACCGGAGTCCGTTACTTGTGCTTCGGCAATCCAGTTAGAATCCCAGTCATAGTAATAACGATCAGCGACAGTGTTCTGAAGAACATCCGTTAACACACCGCTCGGGTTTACACGAAACTCATATTTTTTACTACCAGTACCTGTCGGATCAACAACCAAAGAAACATAATCGTCTTCCTTTACCGCATCGCGATTTCGAAATGCCGTTCTTATCTGGCTTGGATCTGGGTCTCGCGCATCGAACGCGAAAAAGGTATGCGTATCAGTCAACAACGCATAAACGTAAGTCTCAACACTAGCCTTTCCATAGCGCTTTGGGTACAGCTCATAGTCGATGCTAAAAATCTGTGCTTCAGCCCAGATGGGATCATCAAGTACCCCATCAATAACTGGTGCGCCTTTCACTTTCGAGAAAGTAATGACCGGAATCTCGGGCGATGCATCTACAGGACCAATGTTATCCGCAGATGGAATATCCGACTCAGGCGCCTCTTCAACGTATAGTCCATAAGCGTCATTGACAGATAATGCCACGAACAGAAATAAGGTAGTTAAAGCGCGAACAGAGGAAACACCTATCTTTATCATTGTTGTCACTAACAAGTTTTTATAATTAAAGCCGTAACAGTCTTACTGACAAAAGCGGCTACTTCAATGTATTGTTACATTATCAAATACATTGTAGTTTAGTCAGCGCAAATTAAACTATCCATCCAAAGCGCATCCAAGGCGCACCCAAGAATTAAAATAGCTGATCTAATCGAAGGATGAAAAAATGCAAATCATTCACAAAGCAGTCGCGCCGCTATTGTTGACAACACTCATGGCAGCAAGCGCTGCTTTTGCTGAACCAGTTGGTAACCTGAAAAGCTTCTTCGCAAGCGATGGTTTAAAAGTAACGCCCGAGAGCTACCCGACAGCAGAGACCTCTCACCAACTTTTGAAAAACCAAGACTTAGCTGGTGTAAACACGTTTTTGCATAAGCGACAGCTTACGCCTACAGATCAGCAACCGGTCGTAAGAATGAATCGAGATACATATTACTCATTTGCCGTCATCGATGTATCAAAGGGTGCCTCTGTTACCATTCCGGAAGTGCCTGAGGGCAAATATGTTTCCGTTCAGCCTGTCACAGAAGACCATCGTATTCAGCCAATGATGTATGGCGCTGGTACATTCGACCTCAAAACACATATCGGAAGCCATATGTATATCGTGGTTCGACTCGATGCGACCTTGTCGGAAGAAGAAGCCGCCAAAATTCAGGACAAAATGTCGATTGCCGCCAACAGTGACATGCCATTTATGGCAGAACCGGTGAACGAGGCATCCTTCAAAGAAGTCGAGACTACATTAAAGGCCAAAATGCCTGGGATCACCAAGCGCGACGGCAAAGATGCGCTAGTCGGTATGTTCACCGCGCCGACAGATGAATCGAACAAAAAATTCACGCAAGAGAAATATGAAGTGGGTGCCGCAATTGGTTGGGGCGGCGCACAGGAAATCGACAATATCTACGAAGTGTCTGGCAACTACCCTTCAGACACCTGTCATCAAGCCAACTTTGAAGATCCAAAAAACAAAGCATTCTGGTCCGTCACTGTTTATGACAAAGCAGGATTTATGTTTAATGATCTTGCAAACCTAAGCTCAAACACAGCGAAGCCGAACGAAGACGGAACATACACACTAAGCTTTGGCTGCGGGGATGATGCGGTGAATAACATCAAAACTCAAAATGACTCGGGCGTTTTCAACTTGGGTGTTCGCCATTATCAACCGAGCGAAACAGTCAGCCGCGACGGATTTAGGGTTTTACCAACAGTCAAAGCCGTTAAATAACAACACAACGAGGAATTATTGATGAAACGAGCCAAACTTCTATTTTTATTCGCCTTTACAATCGCAATGGCGAACGTGCAATTTGCAATTGCAGAGGAAGCAAACACCATCAAGGTAACGGAAGAAAACTTCACGCATGCAGAAACCGCGCGTAATTTTCGCAATTGGGCAAGTAAAGGGGCAACAAAACAGTTTGTAAAAATGCCGGGCTTACCTCCTAGAGGAAAGGAAGCGCCAACTGTGCAAATGAACGATGACACCTTATACGGAGTTGCGATTGTAAAAGCAGTAGAAGGAAAAATTACTTTCTCAATCCCTGAAACCGACAATTATATGGCGGTGCAAGTCGTTACTGAGCGAGGCCATGGACAGCACTATGTTGTTGAAGATGGCAAGTATGAGCTGCCAATAGAGTCCGATTACGCGATGCTCATTTATCGCTCTGGTACTGAGAATGGCATCGACTTCTCTAAAGAGATGCTAGAAAAAGTCGACCCATCAGACTTGAACTTCGCGACCGACTACAAGATCCAACCTTATGATTACGAGGAAGTAGAGACGTGGGTGAAGAAGTATACGGCCGAAGTGAACAGCATGGATAACTTCACTTATACATTCCCAAGAACATCTGACCTAGTGACTGATTTACACCAATGGAATCTGGAAAACGCAGCCGGATGGGGAGGTGCTAGTCCTGAGGCGTTTGTTGGTAATAAGTATGCAAATAGTCCGATCATGAAAGCCTCAACATGCTACACATCGACGTTTGAAGATCCTAAGAACAAGTTCTTCACGTCGATCACTGCGTACGACTCCGACAAGTACCTGATGGATGGTGTTCGGCACATTAGCTCAAATACCTGGGACAAAAATGCGGACGGAACGATCACCATTTCATTCAATTGTGGTGAAGACGCGAAAAACAATATAGACACCAAAGGCAACGACTTTACCTTTACGTCTCGCCATTACGGCGTCAACCCGAAAGTAATGGAAGCAAAGAAAGATCCGATTATTTCCGCCGTCAAGGCGAATTGAGTACGTTTCTATAAATAAGCCCGTTGCCAGCACCGCGTTTTTTGAGCATACAAAAAGCGACGCTGGCAGCATCTAGAGTCTTATAACCAATAGCTTCATTTCGAAGAAGGCATTGGCTAACTGGAGTGATATGGATGAAACCATTAAAAACCGCAACCTTGCTCAGCGTAGGCATTGCCGTGAGCGCCCTAACGATGCATTCAGTGGCACTCGCGCATGATCATGCTAAGCCCAAGACAATGAAAATGACTACCGATATTCCGGATGGCATTTCAACACCTAACGAGCTAGATACCCAAACACTCGGCAAGCTCAGCTTTTTTGACGGCGTACCTCAGCCAGAGACCGCTGAAAAAGTATACGACTATGTCGACTTACAGAATGCAGTCAATGCATACGTGAATGGCATTCAAATTGCCTCGATGGCGGCACTAAAACAAGGCTTACTATCATTCGGACCAGCAAACGAAACGGCTGTTCTGTTTGAAAACCTCATGGATTCTAAATCTTTGTGGCTTACGCCAAACACCACGTCGGTTTATATGGCGTCTTGGCTTGAGCTAGGAGACGAGCCGATGGTCATCGAAACACCGCCAGATGTTCTAGGCATCATCGACGACCACTGGTTTAAATACGTCGCCGACTTTGGAAGACTAGGTCCAGATAAAGGCAAAGGCGGGAAATTCCTAATCCTCCCTCCAGACTTTGAGGGCGAGGTGCCCAAAGAAGGTTACTTTGTGGTTCCGACGAAGACCTATGGTCATTGGGTCATTTGGCGCGGATTCCAAAAAGATGGCAGCCCCAAGCCAGCCGTCGATGAGACAAAGTCCCTCTTCAAAATCTACCCTCTCTCGAAGAAGAGCAACCCGCCCAAGATGAACTTTGTCAACGCATCTGGGGTGCCACACAACACGATCCACCGAATGGATGCTGAGATATACAGCGAGATTAACACGGTTGTGCAATCAGAGCCCTTGACCGGAGAGAACGAAGAAATACTTGGCACGCTTGCAGCAATCGGCATTAAAAAAGGTCAGGAATTCAAGCCTGATGAGCGAATGGAAAAGATATTGGATGAAGCTGCCAAGATCGGCGCTGCCATCGTTCGAACCCAAATGTCTAAACCAAGAAGCGATTACTTCTATTTGTATGAAAACAGTCAGTGGATAAACCCTCTCGCCTATCGCAGCCATTTATTTGAGCACGAAGGAGCGAGATTACTCGATGCACGAAGCGCTTTTCACTTTTACGCAACGGGCATCACACCGGCTATGTCAGCCAAATTCATTGGTAAGGGCTCACAATATGCGATTGCGTATTCAGACAAAGACGGTAACACCTTTGATGGCGACAAGACCTATAAAGTAAACGTACCGGCGAATGCCCCGATGAAGGATTTTTGGTCCTTTACTATTTATGACAACCAGACCCGATCCATGCTGCAAACCGATGAGCAATTCCCAGGCATTGATAGTAACAAAACAGGGTTAGTGCAAAATGATGATGGCTCTTATGACATCTACATCGGTCCGAAAGCGCCGAAGGGCATGGAAAATAACTGGATTCAAACGGTTCCAGGAAAAGGTTGGAATACGATCTTTAGACTATACGGACCTCTAGAAGCGTGGTTTGAAAAAACATGGAGAGTCAGTGATTTCGAACTGGTCGAAATGTAAGAGAACCGAACCGCTCATATCAAAATCATTTGCGGTTCGGTTTTTACCAGAGCATTTGAAGCTTTTTACAACATGAAAGCCAAGATGCTCTGGTAACCCTCCTTAGGCGATTTAGATACCTCTATACCCTTTTTACCCTTCTCTATCAGCGGCACTAAAGAAACTCGCCTCACCCCAACCTACTCTCAAGCGCAGAACGATTGTCGACCCGATTAAATCTTGTCTAGGCCAATGTTGGAATGTTGTTTGACGACAACAGTTTTTTAAGCTCAGCAATTCTGTGGTGCGCCTCTAACAGCACTTTTTGGCTTTGCTCTGGCGTAAGACCACTCTCACCAAGCTTTCTAAATGCCGGAATCTCTGCAAAGTTAGGGAGATCTTTGAGCTGCTTCTTTCCGATCAGCGTGTGCACCTGTGCAGCCACCACGATGTCAACGTAGTTGGCTGCATCACCTTCGGAACGATACCCCCAGTTTCCGCTGTTCGCGGCCACCTGCACCAGCTCATCTTGAAAACCCCAGTCTTCAAGAAGTTTAGGGCCAATCTTCGTCTTAAGTTTCTGAACGAGCTCATCCACTTTTTGCTCGATCTTCATCACCTGTGGATAATGATCGAGATGCTCAATAATCGGCACTGCCCCAATGTTTTGCACTAGGCCGGCAAGCGTCGCGAGCTCA
>NZ_LWFT01000366.1:0-383 GCF_001635105.1 Oleiphilus sp. HI0079 | reverse complement strand
ATCGATTTCGTAGGGGTAAATGATGCGCCAGAGGCTTTGGTAGACGAAGTTGAAGTTGGAGCGGATGGCTCGTTAGTCCTAAACGTAGCTGATTTACTTCTAAATGACATCGATATTGATAACGGCGATACCGTTAGTTTTGTTGGCTTAGGCGATCTGACTGATACGCAAGGCACTGTTGTTGACAATGGAGACGGCACTCTTTCATATGATACGAATGGTTTGTTTGAGAGTTTAGCTCAAGATGAGACGACGACTGATCAAATTGCCTATATTATCACCGACTCTGCAGGCCTTCAGGCAGAGGGGGATATCAATGTCACGGTTAGGGGGCTTAACGCGGCGCCAGTTGCTGTTGATGATAGCGGTCTCTCCGTAGATGT
>NZ_LWFT01000365.1:0-769 GCF_001635105.1 Oleiphilus sp. HI0079 | reverse complement strand
TGCAATGGTGTCTGAAATGATTGCAGCGTACTGGCCTTGTTTGTGCGTAATGGTATCGCGCAATTCAAATGCATCTAGTTGATGCTCAATCACACCTTCACAACCCCATCCAGCCTGACAGCCAGTCAAGTCAGCCTTACCATCACCATCTGTATCAAATAGCTTTGCGATTTCAGGGTCTTTAAAGTCACCAATATTGTCGATGCCGTATTTGTCCGCTGTTTTCTTATCAACCAAATAGCCTTGCGCCGCACCTTTGATGTAATGACCTTTGCGATAGAACTTATCGTCACCACCTGCATTGTCATACATACCATTGTGCAGTGGATACCAGTTAACCGCCATGAATGTTGCATCGCCACTCGCTATTGACGTGTAGCCCGCGCTGTAATCAACTTCTTTTGTTTCTTGAACATCGTAGCCCAACTGAACCAAAGCTTCGTTCAAAATAATCGTCTGAAAAGACTCTTCCGCGATCGCACCTTGAATAGGTACAACCTCAACACCTTTACCAGGCATGTCTGATGCCGTTGCCGACATCGTGGTGATGCCAATGCCTAACCCAATCGCTAAAGCTCGAATAGCTTTCATTTTATGCTCCTTGATGTGCATTTATTGTTGTTTACCAGAAATTTTGCGAAGCAAACCAATAGGGCCGGCTTCATACCAATGACGCGTTCCTCGATCCCGAGCCGACTGCCCTAAAGACTGGGTCAACCTGTCGAGAATAATCGCCAGAATCACAATGCCAACGCCACCCACGGTCGCT
>NZ_LWFT01000364.1:0-472 GCF_001635105.1 Oleiphilus sp. HI0079 | reverse complement strand
GGCTAAAGCGCCCTATCTCTGAAGTGTTTGCACGATTCGATGAAGAGGTAATGGCATCGGCCTCGATTGCGCAGGTGCATAGCGCACAACTGCCTAACGGCCAAGAGGTCATCATTAAGGTGATTCGACCGAGTATCGAGAAAACCATTCGCCAAGACATCTCGCTTATGAAGCTGATGGCCTATGTGCTTGAGCACTATTGGTCTGAAGGAAAGCGCCTCAAGCCGCAACAAATCGTTGCTGACTACGAGCGAACCATCTTCGACGAGCTTGATCTTCAACGTGAAGCTGCTAACGCGTCGCAGTTAAGACGTAATTTTCTGGACTCAGAGCTGATCTATATTCCAGAGGTGTACTGGGACTTCTGCAACGAGCATGTGCTTGTGATGGAACGTATCTATGGCATTCCTGTTGCGGACATCGAAGCGTTGAAAGCCAATAACACAAATCTGCAAGTATTGGCTGAGCGCGG
>NZ_LWFT01000363.1:0-640 GCF_001635105.1 Oleiphilus sp. HI0079 | reverse complement strand
CTGCTTCAGCGCTTTCATCAAGGAGTTCGGTCGAAACCATCTCACCGCTTAGAGCCTGAAAGGTAAGCGGCTGAACAAATTCACAAGCGCCTCGCGTCATCACGACCCTGACATTCGCGCCAGCTTTTTTAAGCTGTCGACAAAGATCTGCAGATTTATAGGCAGCGATGCCGCCGGTGACGCCGAGAATAATATTTTTGTTTATTACCGACATGTTGAATTCATACTGTTCAATAAAAACAAACCCGCATTCGCAAAGCGAAAGCGGGTTTGTGGGATTAACTCTGAGTTATGTCCTATCGAGGAACAACCTGCTCAGCTTGTGGTCCTTTTTGACCTTGGCCAATAGTGAACTCAACTTCTTGACCTTCAGCTAGAGTTTTAAAACCCTCTGACTGGATGGCGCTGAAATGTACGAATACATCTGGACCACCGTTTTGCTCGATAAAACCGAAGCCTTTTGATTCGTTGAAAAATTTAACCTTACCTGTAACTCGATCTGACATAACTCATTCCTATATATAACGTAATTGAAACGCTCAAAAACTGGATATCGGTATGAGGAGAATCGAGAGGCGAAGCGCGATCGATCCAAATGTCATAAAAATAGCCGCATTTTTAAGGCTTCCATAGTTATACT
>NZ_LWFT01000362.1:0-642 GCF_001635105.1 Oleiphilus sp. HI0079 | reverse complement strand
GAACTGGAACTCCGCTGCGTTAATGGCGCATGTTGATAACTACATTCTGAAGAATGGCTATGGCTGTGAAACTCAGCTCATTGCTGGTGACACAATGCCTACTGGTACATCGATGATTGAGAAAGGTGAACCTGATCTAGCGCCAGAGCTATGGAGTAACGGATTGCGCGAGCCCTTGGACAAAGGCGTTGCAGAGGGCCGTTTGAAGTACGCAGGCAACTCATTGTCTGATGGCGGTGAAGAAGGTCTTTGGGTTCCTCAGTACCTAGTAGATAAAGAGCCAAGCCTCGCAACAATTGAAGGTGTTGTTGCTAACGCTGACATGTTCAAGCACCCAGAAGACCCGGATGCTTCAGCAATAATGGGCTGCCCAGCAGGCTGGAACTGTGCAATCACGGTGTCCAATCTTTTCAACGCACTGAAGCTTGAAGATGCTGGCTTTAAATTGGTTGATCCGGGTTCAGGTGCTGCTCTAGCAGGTGCTATTGCGAAAGCGTATGAGCGTGAGGAAGCGTGGTTCGGTTACTACTGGGCGCCAACGGCTGTATTGGGCAAGTATGAAATGGTGAAAGTAGATTTCGGCTCAGGCGTTGATGCTGAGCATTACAACAACTGTATCTCTCAGGCAGAGTGTGCAGATCC
>NZ_LWFT01000361.1:0-735 GCF_001635105.1 Oleiphilus sp. HI0079 | reverse complement strand
TAACTTCGCTAATCGCTGCGCAACCAATAGGGTCAGCGTCGCCTTTAACAGGTAGGGCTTAACGCCCATTTCAAGCAAGCGTGTAATCGCCGAAATGGCATTGGTACAGTGCAAGGTACTTAGCACAAGATGTCCGGTCAGCGCGCATTCGATCGCGATTTTTGCGGTTTCTTCGTCGCGAATCTCGCCCACCATAATCACATCGGGGTCGTGTCGTAGTATATTCCTCAGGGCTTTCGGAAAGGTCGAACCTGCTTTACGGTTTATCTGTATTTGTTCCGTACCTTCAATATGAAACTCCACCGGATCTTCAACCGTAATGACATTCAAGGCCTTGTTTTCAATGATCTCCTGCAACAACGCATAGAGCGTGGTCGACTTACCGGAGCCGGTAGGTCCCACAACGAGCACGAGACCATGGCTTTGTTTGGATGCCTTATAGACATGCTTGTACTCACCTTCTTCAAGCCCTAGCTGCTCAAGCGAGAACAGGCGTTGATCCGCATTCAGCAGCCGAACGACTAGGCTCTCCCCGTGAATGGTTGGAATGATCGACATACGCAACTCAAGCTTATGCCCTCCGACCGATATACGTGCCCCGCCGTCCTGTGGCATTCGATGTTCTGAAATGTTCATCCCACCGATGATTTTGAAGCGACTAATTACCGCGGCCAAGTGCTCTTTATGAATCTCCGAGCGCAGCACCATGTTGCCATTCATACGAAGCAGGTAGTC
>NZ_LWFT01000360.1:0-460 GCF_001635105.1 Oleiphilus sp. HI0079 | reverse complement strand
TATGCAGACCAGGTATTTGAGCCTGCCTAACGAAATCTAACCGAGCGGCTGTTGGTGAACAATAAAGTTACTAACAAATGGTTCCATAAGGTACTGATTTTTACTCGACCGGATTTTGTCACGACTAAATATAGTTGTTAACAAAATTGATGCCTAATGAAGTCAGCTACCACACCAAAGCGGACATTGCGCAAGTCGAAAACCTCCATCTGAAATGTGAGAAAAGCGGACGTTAAGTTAAGGCTGAGCTCTGAATAGGGCTACTGGAAAAGCAGACATTAGAACGCCCAGCTCACCGCGCGTAGTAATGTTGGCGACTTTGCTGCGTGTTTTGCAGGAAAGGTGCAAACATTACGGAGTCCGGTGGAGCTGCTGGTTATGTTGTCTTTGATTGAACAAACCTCGATAAACCAAGCACGATTAGCAAGCTTGATAAAATACCAAGGCCCGCCCCGGTATA
>NZ_LWFT01000359.1:0-307 GCF_001635105.1 Oleiphilus sp. HI0079 | reverse complement strand
CGCGAGCTGGCCGCAGCCATGCGCTCCAATATGCGTTGCTTTTCCGAGAGCGCTGAAAATGGAATTGGCGTATTCAACGTCGGCTCTTTCTCCACCTGCCATGATCGAAAGCGATGCTTCAGCCGCACCGACCGTTCCGCCTGAGACTGGCGCATCAAGGTATCGAATACTCCGCTCATGGAGCCTTGAGGCATGGGAACGAGCTTGTTCAGGCGGAATCGAACTCATATCAATGACTAGGCTGCCCGCCGAAATTGAATCCAGAACACCTTCTTGCATTAATACTGACTCGACCACCTCTCCTGTT
>NZ_LWFT01000358.1:0-7539 GCF_001635105.1 Oleiphilus sp. HI0079 | reverse complement strand
GATTCATACCGATACCCGCTGGTCGCTTCTGATGAGCCGTTCCAATGCTTTATTAGGTAGTTGTCATTGATGACAATAACGGGGATTCCAGCGGTTTCGATAAGTGCTCGGTATCGCTTATTTGTCTTTTCTAGGCTGGCTTCAATCGTGTGGCGCGTTTCGATTTCCAGCTGAAGGTCCCTGTTTGCGGAATCAAGTTCGCCCGTTCGCTCAAGTACACGCGCTTCGAGATTTTTCTCAATACGGCGTTTGTCGGCAAGTAAAGATGCAAAGTAGAGGGATGTGGCGCTCATGAAGAACCAGGCGAGAAGCTCAAAGTTGGTTATCACCCAGTCGGATACACCGATGCTTTGAGGTAGGGTTATTGAATTGTTTTGGGCCGGCGAAATAAATAGAGTGGTAATCGCTAACGCTAAGCAGCAACCAAACCAACTAAAGCGAAGCGTTGCCCAAACAAGCAGCAGTGCGCAAAGAGATATCCAGCTGCGACCAAATGCCAGAGCCATAAAGCTTATCAAGATCAGGCTCATGCACCATGCGGAGTATTCTTTGGGGTCGCGGGGTAAGGCAGGCCATTGCTGTTTTTGTCGCCAAAGAATGAGTAGCGGGCATATGCCAATGACCATAACAACGGAGGCAAGCACCTGATGGAGATAGGACGAGAGGGTATAATCCGCATGCTCCAAACCGATATTTGCTGACAAAACATAGAGCCCAACACTGACACTTGAGCTTAGTACGGCCAAGCCTATAAAAATGCTGGTCTCAGCGCTGCTCGCCAGCATGCGAGACGACATTTTTTCCTGATCTTGTGCGAAGTAAGGGAGAAGCATCGTGAGTGTCATTGAAGCGGTAAATAGGAGGTTTGAAATTGCCCCTAAGGCACCGTGCTCAAATCCCGTGACCGTATCGGCGGCAAATGTCAGAGCCAGGCCCGAGCAGAGCCCGGTAAAACCGAATGTATAAGCCAAGCTGACGGATACGGCTCCTAATAGCCAAAGGTGAGTGTTGGCGTTCAGCCCGCCTTGAGAGCTAACAATGATCAGGTATACAGCGGTAAATGCGACAACGAATGCGACAAAGTGTTGGCTTTTTTTGGTCGATATCGCTACGTGGCTTAGTTCGTTTGAACAAGCGACATGATCGGAATTTGCTTTTGACAAACGGAGCCTCTCGCGACACAAAAGCACACCGACAATTTAGCTAGTGTGCGTCTCTTGTTTTTGATGCGAGAAGTTTAGACGTAATTAAATGTTTATCTATGTGTTAAGAGATACAAACCGTAACGTTTTGTTAACATTGCGACACTTGTTGGTCTGCAGAAAATCTCATGGATAAATCGATGGATTTTACGTCCTTCGTCAACGCGCCTATTGATATGTAGTCGACACCGGTTTCGGCAATAGGCGTGATTGTTGAGTTGGTAACATTTCCTGATGCTTCCAGCTTCGCTCTTCCGGTGGCTCGTGCTACACCCGCTCTCATTTCTTCGAGTGAAAAGTTGTCCAGCATAATAACGTCTGCACCCGCTGCAAGTGCCAGATCAAGCTCATCGAGAGATTCAACTTCGATCTCTACTAGCTTACCGGGCGCAAGTTCTCTGGCGTTTTGAACTGCGTTTTCGATAGAGCCGCAAGAAATAATATGGTTTTCTTTGATAAGAAATGCATCATAAAGGCCCATTCGATGATTGTGGCAACCGCCCACAGACACGGCATATTTCTGCGCGACACGCAGCCCAGGAAGGGTTTTTCTTGTATCCAGGAGTTTTACTTGGGTGTGCTCTACGATCTCTGCGTAATGTTTCGCTAGGGTTGCAGTTCCTGAGAGTGTTTGAATAAAGTTCAAAGCGCAGCGCTCGGCAGTAAGAATACTTCTGGCATTGCCGCTTAGGCTCAAGAAACACTCATCTTTCTCGACGAGGTCACCCTCAGCTTTGTGCCATTGCACTTGCATTGATTGATCAACAGATTGAAATACTGCATTCGCCCAATCGACACCGCAGAGCACCATATTCTCGCGCGTAATTACTTTCGCGCTTGCCTGTTGTGACGCTGGAATAAGCTGAGCGGTAATATCGCCGTTACCGATGTCTTCAGACAGGGCAAGCTCAACATTATTCTTGATGGCTTTAGTCAGTGTTGCGTTGTCGATCATCTTTGTACTCAGGAATGATGTGAAGACCGCGCATTATAAGGGCTTTAGCGAATAATTCTACGTCTTTAATAAGCCTGTATGTGACTTTGATGGCACCCTGATAAAGAAGTAAAAGTCTCATGTTGGTGACTATGTCGTTACAGTTATGCTCTTAGGCAGGTTGCGATGAGGACGGGCTAGTATCACCGTGCGCCAGCTGTCTATCTTGGTTTCAAAGTGAGGAAGGTGATGATATTGGCTATAGAGTGAAAGTGAATAGAGTGTGCGTAATAGAAACGGAGGGCGGTCTTTTTGTGGTGCCTCTGGCCAATCATATGTGCTTTGGTGCGAACAATTAGTGAACAATATTCACGCGAAGGATTAGGCTTATTTCAATCTCGGGCTAAACTTCCCCTAAATCTAGGCTTGTCGCGAAAGCCATACGACTCTCGCTGCGGCTTTACGGCTCTCTTTGTGTGAACCAATTCGCTTTGCAACAAAATGTGACACGCGATAATAAAATGACGCCATATACTTATAAAACAGCTCAAAAATTGACGCTCATTTTGATGCTAAGCACGTATACTATTCGTCAAATAACCTTCTTGGAAAAGATATGGCCACCGCAAAAGTGATTGGAATACATGGAGTAAAGGCACCGCAAGGACAAGCTTCTCGCCCATTGCCTGCGGAGTTTACGAAACTCCGCGATCACGCTAAAGAGCGCATTCGAGCTCTGATGATCGACTTATTTAACAATGCTGATGACGCTTTATTCGCAATGGTTGATAAGTCCGGTGCTGACCAAGCGACTTATTTTGAGGCGATGCGTGAGCTTAGACTGCAGAAAAAGTCGATATTGATTTCAACACTGGGCCCGGCCTTACGCTCCTTTTCCGATACGAGTTCAGGTATCAAAGGTTCGAGTAAAAAAACTGAAGCGGAGGATTTAGATACCTTAAGCTTGGTTGCAGAGGAAGATCTTGAGTTCGACGTTGCTGTAGAAGGCATGGTTCAGCGGTTAGCGGCGGAAGCGGCGGAACCCCTCAAAGCATTCAGGGTTCGCGTTTGTCATATGCTAAAAGCGAAGGAGATAGGTGATGAAGAGGTTCCAGTTTCACCTGAAATACTATGCCGAGGCTTTGTCGAAGGTTGTATGAATCTTGAGGCCGATATCAAGGCCAAGCTGATTGTTTTTAAGTTGTTCGAACGCTATGTGCTCGCAGAAATGCCTAATGTATATGAAGAGTTTAATAAGCTATTAGCCTCAGCGGGGATAATGCCAGACTATAAACCTACCCATAAGGTTTCAAAGAGTGCGCAATCCGGTTCTGCGGACAAGTCTCAGCAACCTGAACAAGATGTTTCGCCGAATGGTGCGCGCAATGAGAGCGATGGCGTTGGCTTTGATTTGAACGTGCTTCGTCAACTGCTCCACCCGCAAGGGCAGCCAATGACAAATGGCGCAACGTCCGCAGCGGGTATGCCGAATCTTAAAGTCATACCTCATCAAGATATTTTAAATACGCTGTCATTGTTTCAGAGTAATGGCCATGAAGCCGTTGCTAACTTCATTACGCCAAATCAGTCTATCGATTTTCAGGCATTGCTCGCGGCGCGTTTAGGTGGTTCAGAGCAAGGCAAGGTGTGTAATGATGTCGATGCTGATGTTATCAACCTGATTTCGATGTTGTTTGAGTTCATTCTTGAGGACAGGCAGCTTCAGGCTGAGATGAAGGCAATAATCTCTCGCTTGCAAATACCACTTCTCAAAGTAGCACTGATCGATAAAACCTTCTTCAGTAAGGGTGGACACCCCGCACGTAAACTACTCAACGAGATTGCATCGTCTGCGATTGGCTGGACTTCGCCAAGAAGTGGTCGAAGAGATCGTTACAAGGAAAAGCTCGAGAGTATTGTCGAGCAAGTAACAGACGGTTTTGACGATAACGTAACAATGTTTCAGGAGCTACTAGAAGACTTCAATCAATTTGTTGATGTTGAGCGCCGCAGGGGGTTGCTGGTTGAACAGCGTACAAGAGACTCCGAGAAAGGCAAAGCGGCAGCCGTTGAAGCGCGTCTGGCAACGCAGGAGGTTATTAACAAAGCGATTGACGGGCGCGCTGTTCCTGATCTGGGAATGGAGTTATTGAAAGACGCCTGGAGCAATGTATTAGTGTTTAAATATTTGCGCGAAGGCGCAGACAGTCAAGCGTGGCATGAGGCGGTAGACGTTGTGACTCAGCTTGTTTGGTCGCTTTGCCCAGATCCCAAGGAGCCAGAGGCACGTGCAAAATTATTGCAGCTGATTCCTAATTTGGTAGCCAAAGTGCGGGCTGGATTTCAAGACGTGGCGCTGGATGAAACGTTGGCGAAACGATTGCTCGACAAGTTAGAAGATCAGCACGTGCTTTCTTTGCAAGCGCTTCAGCAGCAAGTTGATTTGCAAGAAACCGCAGAGCATCTTGATTCTTACAAAGATCGCGCGCGTGTCGGGATTGATGAGAGTGTTTCTGCTCAAAATGATGAGGTGAGTGATCTTGTTCGGTCCACCTTAGAATTGGAAGAAGATTTCAAACAGTTGCAAGAGGCATGTGAACAAGCCGATGAGAAACACGCGGGTATTGAGAGTCAAAACGAAAAACTACCCAAAAAGCAGGAAAATATCGTTTTGGTTGAAGAGTCAAACGAATCGGAAGGCTCAGAACTAGCCGAAGATAGTCCGTTCGTTCAGCAAGTTGATCGATTTGTTGTAGGGTGTTGGTTTGAGTTTGGTTCCAAAAATTCCAATGAGCGCTGTAAGTTGGCCGCCGTGATTCGTTCAACAGGCAAGCATATTTTTGTCAATCGAGCGGGTGTGAAAGTTGTGGAGAAAAATCGAATGGCGTTGGCAGAGGACCTCCGTTCAGGTGAGCTGCAGGTGCTGAATGACGGCTTACTTTTTGACAGGGCGCTTGAATCGATTATTACTAATCTACGTTCATAAGGTATGCTAGCAGACGATTTTTTTAGTCTTTGAGAGCATTATGAATATCGTTGAAGGTTGGTTGGATTCAGCAATTCGCTGTCCTTCGCCGAACTACAACCAACGTCCAGAGGCCGAGCCTCCCAGTCTTCTTGTTATACACAATATTAGCCTTCCTCCTGGCCGCTATGGTGGAGGCTATATCGAGGCGTTTTTCCTCAATAAACTGGATTCTGCTCAAGATCCATATTTTGAGCAAATTCAAGACTTACAAGTCTCTGCTCACTTTCTTATCGCGCGAGAAGGCAAGATTACTCAGTTTGTTTCGTGTCTTGATCGCGCTTGGCACGCCGGCGCTTCGAATTTTTGTGGGCGAGAAAATTGTAATGATTATTCTATTGGGATTGAGTTGGAAGGACAGGATTTCGAAGCTTATACATCGGCCCAGTACGACGCTCTAAAAGAACTTGCAGGTGCAATTATCAAGGCCTATCCAAAGATAAATACAGACAGCATCGTCGGACACTGCGACATAGCGCCCGAGCGGAAAACCGACCCAGGTCCGTCTTTTGACTGGGACCGTTTTAAAGCATCTATTTAACCTAGATTTCTACCCAGCCAGGCTGCACCGCGAACACCGCTAGAATCACCATGTTTAGCGGGAACTATTTTGGTTCGTAGTGTGTCAGAGAAAACATGTGGGATGAGGGCTTTCTTCAGGTTTTTGTATAGAAATGACATGTTGCTCAAGCCGCCACCTAAAACGATACATTCCGGGTCCAAGACGTTGATGACTGTTGCTAGGGCGGCCGCAAAATGCTCCGTGTAGTATTCCTCCGCTTTGATTCTTTGGTCTAAGTCGTGGTGGTTTATAATTTCTTCAACCCTTTTGAATTGGGTGTTGTTAGAGGTGTTAAAGAAACGGACGAATGCCGGACCGCACAAGTAGGTTTCTATACAGTGCTGTCGCCCACAGTAACAAGGAGGATTGTGCAGAGCGCAGTGGCTGGAGGGCATGGGGTTGTGCCCCCATTCGCCTGTTATGGCATTCGGCCCAAGTATTGGCTTTTGGTTAATGCAGATGCCCCCTCCAACGCCGGTTCCTATGATCACGCCAAATACACTCTGGCTCTTCGATGCCGCACCGTCGCAGGCTTCGCTGAGCGTAAAGCAATCTGCATCATTGGCGATTTTAATTTCTCGCTGAAGGCAATTTTCTAAATCTTGTTTCAGAGGGTGCCCGATAAGCCAGGTAGAGTTTGCATTTTGAACCAACCCTGTCGATGGAGACAGGCTTCCGGGTATTCCAACTCCCACGCTACAACGCTGACCAACCTTATCTTCGGCATCTTCAACCAAATCGACGAGGGCAGACAAGGTTTGTTGGTATGAGTCGCGAGGGCTCGCGATGCGCTTTCTGTGCTGAACCTGATTGGTATTATCGAGCACGATAATTTCGATTTTTGTACCGCCAAGATCAATCCCTAAGTGCATGAACTCTCCTGGTTAGCTCCTGATTAGCGTGAGCTGAGCAGTTTTGCTGTCGCAATATTTTGCAGGCGTAGCCGTTAATGTCATCAATTTCGGTCGGTTTGTTCGCACGCACATCCTGCAACATTGACGAGATATTGTTACCAGTGTTTTTTGCTACATCAAGTATAAGTGTTTCGATCTCTTTTTCAGATGCATTTATGCCGGCTTTCGGCGCTAAACAGCTGAGTTCGCGAATAAGTTCTTGCCATAGCGTGCTGAAGGTTTGTGTCTGGGATATCTCTCCGTTTGGAACATTTTCAAGAGCGGTGAAGGCATTGATGCCGCAGTTAATGATTAGTTTTTTCCATAGTATAGGCTCAATATTCGAAGAATATTCTACTTGGTGGTCGCGGGAGGGTTCTCTATTTAGGTTTTGGGTAAGCAGCTCTTTTATTCTCTTACTGCTGATACCCTCGCTGTGGTGACTTAATGCGCCGATGAGCGTGTCGCCATCTCCCGCCAGCACGAGCTGGCCGTTAGTATTGATGTTTGCGCCAGATGTTGTGCTTGCGGCGAAGACTTTTCTTGTTTTCAGATTCCCAACGATACGTTGATGACTGCCCAGTCCGTTTTGAAATAGCACGAAGGGAATGGATGCACAGAGCGCTTTGTCAAGACACAAGGCGGCTTCTAGCGCATCATAGCTTTTGGTGCAAATGAGCACGGCATTCAGGTGCGCCGTCTTGTGCGTAATCTCAGTGACGCTAAGCAAAGGGATGCTAAGTTGCGAAGACTCTCCATCGGCGTCGTGGCTCTTAGTGATTTCAAAATCAATGTTATGGCGTGCTTTAGATATCTCGCCTTTTGTCGTTTTTCGCGACGAGATAAATAAGCAGTTGTCAGCGCCGAGCCGATAAGCCCACAATTTGCCTATCGCGCCCGCCCCACAAATTCCAATCAATTGA
>NZ_LWFT01000357.1:0-817 GCF_001635105.1 Oleiphilus sp. HI0079 | reverse complement strand
CCACGAGGGACAGATATCCATCGTGAGTGCGCTGTGATAGCGGAAGCGTGAGGCCTTGAAGGCGTGCTTCATCGAGAATTGTGCGCATATCTTTTAGTTGTACTCTACTGCGGGCTCCCGGCTCATAGTTGCCATCGATCATGCGTTGGCCGTGCAGCTCTAGAATTCGGCTCGCAGCAAATCCGCCACTTAGCGCTTCTCGAACAGCTACGGGATCCGCCCCTCCTTTGGCAGCGAGTAATAGTGCCTCAGACACAGCGCCTATGGTAATGCCAACAATCGCCTGGTTGGCCAATTTCGCGAGCTGGCCGCAGCCATGCGCTCCAATATGCGTTGCTTTTCCGAGAGCGCTGAAAATGGAATTGGCGTATTCAACGTCGGCTCTTTCTCCACCTGCCATGATCGAAAGCGATGCTTCAGCCGCACCGACCGTTCCGCCTGAGACTGGCGCATCAAGGTATCGAATACTCCGCTCATGGAGCCTTGAGGCATGGGAACGAGCTTGTTCAGGCGGAATCGAACTCATATCAATGACTAGGCTGCCCGCCGAAATTGAATCCAGAACACCTTCTTGCATTAATACTGACTCGACCACCTCTCCTGTTTCGAGCATAGTGATGATGATGTCTGCGTGGCTGACTGCAATATCGGCACTTTCGTAGCAGGATGACGAAGTTCTAAATGCATCGAGTTTTTCTTGTGTTCGATTCCAAAGATGCAGTGAATGGCCGGCATTGATGAGATTCGTGACCATTGGTTGGCCCATTAAGCCGACGCCTAGAAAAGCGATGTTTATGTCTTCCACCTTGTACTAGAA
>NZ_LWFT01000356.1:0-460 GCF_001635105.1 Oleiphilus sp. HI0079 | reverse complement strand
GTTGTCACTGAAGAAACAGGTGTCATGGAGTCATTGTTACTTAACGAGGCTGCACGAGGCGCTTCCGATGGAGCGCTCTTGGTTACTTCTGCGCCTTGCGTTACTGGCGCTGATGATGCTTCTGAGATGTCATCCTGCTGACCAGCAACCACTGCGACGCGTTGTTTCTCTGGAGCACTATCAAAACCCGCGACCTCCTCAACGGAAGCGACAACCGCATTGGTTTGAGGTGCTTGTATCGAACGCACAAGTTCTTGTTCGGCGATACGGCGCTGCTCAATAACACTCACAACACGCTCGTCCGAGGCCGGACTAAACAGCGTGTGCAAACCTGCAAATGCGAGTGCAAAGACACCACCAAACATCAATGCTAAGCGCCCCCAAAGTACTTTTGTCTCTTCGTACTGGGTGTAATCCTCTTTTGGTGGCGGCAAGGGGCCAACGGGTATTTTCTTTTCAC
>NZ_LWFT01000355.1:0-425 GCF_001635105.1 Oleiphilus sp. HI0079 | reverse complement strand
CGCCGTCTTCATCTGGGTCAATAAACGTCGTTTGGTAGCCCAAGCCAGCAAGGTATTCAAACACATCAAGAACAGCTTTGTGTTCGGTTTTTGAGGTGATGATATGTCGCCTCTCATCACCCTTGCCCCGCAAATATTCTAACGCCCCTTTGATAGCGAGATTATTGGACTCGGTCGCACCACTCGTCCAGACAAGTTCGCGAACATCACAATGCAACGATTTAGCAATTGTCTTGCGCGCAGCTTCAACGGCTGCCTCCGCCTGCCAACCAAGCATATGTGAACGCGAAGCAGGGTTTGCGAAACATGTTCCAACCCCAAGATAGGCGAGCATTTTTTCAACAACTCGCGGATCGGCCGGCGTTGTTGCTGCATAATCTAAATAAATCATCTGTTACTGTGAACCAAGACTTTACTGTTCGGAA
>NZ_LWFT01000354.1:0-877 GCF_001635105.1 Oleiphilus sp. HI0079 | reverse complement strand
TATGGGCACTGTTGTTTTTCCAGAGGCGCCATTCAAAGTATTTCTTACAGCCTCTGCTCAAGCGCGAGCAGAGCGCAGGCACCAACAGTTGAAGGCTCAGGGGGAAGATGTTAAAATCGCGACCCTTTTGCAAGAGATCGAAGCGCGTGATGCGCGTGATATGGGTCGAAAAGCCGCGCCACTAAAGGCCGCAGACGACGCAATCATAATAGACACGACAGAGTTTTCGATCGAGCAAGTGTTGGAAAAAGTCCTATCGTTGGTCCATCCACAATAAGTCTTGTTCCTCTTTATAGTTTTTTACGCTAATGGCAGCGAAGGTCGGCCAGTGATTTGTCGTTAGCTTATTTAATCAGACCGTACTAACTGGTGGTATGGAGAATCTAACAGGAAATGTAATGAGCGAGAGCTTTGCTGATTTATTTGAAGAAAGCCTAAAAGAAATCGATATGACCCCAGGGTCGATCGTAAAGGGCGTAGTTGTAGACATCGATAGTGATTGGGTTACAGTCAACGCGGGCTTGAAATCTGAGGGTGTTATCCCTCTTTCACAGTTTGTTAACGAAGCGGGTGATATCGAACTTGCTGTCGGTGACACTGTAGACGTAGCACTTGATGCTGTTGAAAACGGTTTTGGCGAGACTCAGCTTTCTCGTGAAAAAGCGAAGCGTGCTGAAGCTCGGAAAGAACTTGAAAAAGCATTCGAAGCTCAAGAAATCGTTAAAGGTATTATTAACGGCAAAGTTAAAGGCGGCTTCACAGTTGACCTTAAATCTGTTCGCGCATTCCTACCTGGTTCTCTCGTTGACGTACGTCCAGTGCGTGATACGTTACACCTCGAAGGCAAAGAGCTTGAATTTAAAGTAATCAAGCTTGA
>NZ_LWFT01000353.1:0-293 GCF_001635105.1 Oleiphilus sp. HI0079 | reverse complement strand
CGTGCTGCGTCCAGTAGGATTAAATGCGCTGTCAGAAATTTCGCCAGAAATCTGAATAAGTCGGCGTAAAACAGCACGTTCATGCACGATATTGGAGTAAGAGCGAACATTACTTGCACTCGGCGTTTTTTCGACCAACTCCGTTAGGTAGGCCATCCCACCGGCATTTTCGAGCTCGCCAAGCCGCTGCAACTCTTCAGAGACGGTGATGACGTCAATCGGATTTCCCTGAGTCGCAAGGCGACTCACCACACGAAACAATAGACGGTGGTCCTGACGATAGAAATCATCCT
>NZ_LWFT01000352.1:0-587 GCF_001635105.1 Oleiphilus sp. HI0079 | reverse complement strand
AGAACACACCAGTGTTATAGGTTACCGCTGGAGGGGGTGTGTCTCCGCCGCCATCTTCACCGCCGTCTCCACCGCTCGGATTTCCACCTCCGGAGATGGCGTCACCGCCACCACCACCGCCACCGCAAGCGGTAAGCGTTGAGATGAGAAGGGCGCCAAATAGAATTTTCCAACTATTCATTTTGCTTACCCTCTGCTATTGCGGTGTCAAGCTGATGGAATCTAAGTTCGCACCGCTTGAACCGGTCGTTTCTAGTCGAAGGGTGTTTGAGCCAGATTGGGGGGTAAGTGCAAATGAAGCCGTATCGAGCCATGTCGTTAGGCTACCTGTTGCAGGGAATGACAATGTGCCTAACGATTGCCCGTTCAAAATCACTTCAAGAGGGCGGTCTCCGCTATCCCATGCATAGCGGACAACAAGGTCGTACGGTAATTCAAAGGCGTTAAACGTATATTCTACAAAGCCTTCGCCACTATGCTCGATATAGCCGGAGCCGGTGAAGCCCGTGTTCGTTGACGCGACAGTGTGTGCGCCAGAGATGGTCGCTGTTTCGGCTTCAAAAGAGATTGTGACTGGCGTTACTACA
>NZ_LWFT01000351.1:0-273 GCF_001635105.1 Oleiphilus sp. HI0079 | reverse complement strand
CCATAATCAACTGCAGCAGAACCATCCATAAAATTGTCACGATCTGTATCGCGCGCGATGGTCTCTAAGTCCTGCTCAGTATGATGAGACATAATACGATTCAGCTTGTCACGAATCGTAAGAATTTCTTTCGTATGTATCTCAATGTCAGTCGCCTGCCCCTGATATCCGCCCAAAGGTTGATGAATCATCATCCTTGCATTCGGAAGACAATGGCGCTTACCTTTTGCCCCGCCAGTCAACAAAAAGGCGCCCATGCTACACGCTTGACCG
>NZ_LWFT01000350.1:0-367 GCF_001635105.1 Oleiphilus sp. HI0079 | reverse complement strand
CTAAATCAAGCCCTTGTTCACTGCGTGCCGTCTGAACGACTTCGGTATTCGAGCCCTCAATGACTGCATCGTCTTTCGTTTGCGGGATAATCGCTGACTCAGCAACAAGCTTGGGTTCCACTAGCGCAGAAGAACGGCTTTCGCGCAGCTGGGTCGTCGAGGAATCAACGGACAAAGGAAGTGTATCCTCGTTAGACAAAGCCAATTTCACCGTCGATTTTGTATCTGGAACTGTCACCGAAAGAAGATTGTTTCGCGCGCCAGATCCCATGCCCCTCTCTATAGAGTCGTCGGCCTGAACAGTGACATTATCCGCTGAATTCGAAAAGTGGATATAGAGAAATACTAGTGCATTCAATAGCAGCAC
>NZ_LWFT01000349.1:0-334 GCF_001635105.1 Oleiphilus sp. HI0079 | reverse complement strand
CAATCTGGAAGATATTGTTGGTTAGCATGCTTAGATTTTCTGGCGTCTCTTGCTGGATAACTTTAACGTGTGTCGCTCGAAGCACATCAAGCGTGCGTTCTGGCCACATGAGTGAAGAGCCGATCAAGACATCCGCATTTAGGCTCAACAAACCTTCGGGTGACAATTGTCTGTGGTAACCGATATTCGGTAGATGATGAAACGCCTCCTCTCTGGAAGAGGTTAGGTCAATGGCAACAACGTGCTCTGCTAAGCCAAGTGCGCGTAGTATCTGTGTGGTGCCGAGATCAGCACTAATGATACGTGGCGCATTCGTTTGCGCGTATGCTAGGGA
>NZ_LWFT01000348.1:0-673 GCF_001635105.1 Oleiphilus sp. HI0079 | reverse complement strand
AAACACTTGCCAGTCAAGGCATCGCTTTTCAGGTTGTTCCCGGCATTACCGCAGCAGCAGGCTGTGCGAGTTATTCAGGAATTCCGCTCACGCATCGTGACTATGCCCAATCCGTGAGGTTTGTTACTGGACATCTGAAGAATGATTCAAGCGACCTTAATTGGTATAGCTTGATTGCTGAACACCAAACTTTGGTTTTTTATATGGGCTTGGTTAGTCTTCCTGTTATTTGTGAAAACCTTGTCAAACATGGCATGAGTGGTTCTATGCCGTTGGCGGTCATTTCCAAAGGCACGCTTCCTGAGCAGAGAGTGATGGTATCTACCCTTGCTAAGGCCGCTGAGGACGTTGCCGAGGCGAAATTGGCTGCGCCAACAATAATTATTATTGGTGATGTCGTTCGGCTACATCATGCACTTTCTTGGTCAAAATAATCCAAAGCTTGTAACGTAAAACGAAGTTTTGTGTGTGAAGTGTATCTTTGGGCGCGCGATATCACACGGTGTAGCAAGCCGTTCCGGCAGGATCTGACAATCTGCGTCATAATCTTACTCGTCAAGTTCATTGCGCTGCTCAGGTGACTGAAGTAGCTAAGTATCATAGAGGTAAGGTATGAGTGTTCTTCCCCGATCAGCGATTCGATTACTAGAGCTACAAGCTGTTCCACTAAGCC
>NZ_LWFT01000347.1:0-12940 GCF_001635105.1 Oleiphilus sp. HI0079 | reverse complement strand
TTAGCCCCAAACCGGTTCCGCCAAATTTACGGGTTGTAGATGCGTCAACTTGGGAGAAGGCATCAAAAATCACATTAACTCGATCTTTGGGGATGCCAACGCCGGTGTCTTTTATTGTTATTTCACAGATACATTTGCCATCTTCATTCACGCTTGTTGTGGCTGAAATAAGCACATGGCCATGATTGGTAAACTTAATCGCGTTACCAATAAGGTTATTGAGTATCTGGCGGGTTCTGCCCGGGTCACCAACTATGCCACGATCAGAGACATCGGAGATGTCGAGCACAATCTCTAGCTGCTTGTCTTCGGCAACGCAGGCAACGCTGCTTGCAATATCGGCAACCAAATTTCCGATATCAAAGCCTACCTGCTCCAAAGAGAGCTTGCCTGCTTCGATCTTGGAAAAATCGAGTATGTCATTGATCAAGACGAGTAATGCATCGGCGCTCGATTTGGCTAACCGCACATGTTGGTCTTGCTCTTTATTTAGTGTTGTCGATTCAAGCAGCCCGAGCATGCCCAAAATGCCGTTCATTGGCGTGCGAATCTCATGACTCAACNAGCGTGAATGAAGATGGCAAATGTATCTGTGAAATAACAATAAAAGACACCGGCGTTGGCATCCCCAAAGATCGAGTTAATGTGATTTTTGATGCCTTCTCCCAAGTTGACGCATCTACAACCCGTAAATTTGGCGGAACCGGTTTGGGGCTAACGATCTGTAAACAGCTCGCCGAATTATTGGACGGCGATATAACTGTTACCAGTGAGATTGGGAGGGGGAGTGAGTTTACCTTCAAGTTCGCCGCTGAGCTTGCGAAGAGCCAGCCAAAAGCGGCCGAGCATAGCGAATTTTCAGAGATTTCGGTTGCTCACCTTGATGCGACGGCACCTTGCCTCGAAAGCGTAAAGCGACAGCTCGGCAAATGGGGGGTTGAATCATCGCAATTCTGCGAGCCAGACTCACTCTTATCTGAAATTCGCTCTAAACACTTTGATATCGTGTTAATAAGCGCTGGGATACCGGCGCTAGATGCAAATGAGTTTAGCGCTGAAATCAGAGAGCACTCATGCAACCCGGCGATCAAGTTATGCCTACTTACTCGCCTTTCAGACCTACAAAATGGGACAGATCTAAGCACCATGCCGGTGGATGGTTATTTCCCTAAGCCCGTCACGCCTAACGAGCTGCGCGACGCACTCTTAACTTTAAGCTCGAACAGAAGCGAAGCCGACCCGAAACAAGAAGAACCTTCAGACATCCCAAAGAACTACAAAGGTCTGCATGCCTTACTGGTCGAAGATAATCCTATCAACCAAGTATTGGCTGTTACATTGCTCGAAGACCTTGGGCTTGATGTTAAAGTGGCAAATCATGGCAAGGAAGCCATTGAAACGTTAAAAAAGGATGCGCCTTATCATTTGGTGTTCATGGATTGCCAAATGCCAGAAATGGATGGGTATGAGGCAACGAGGCACATCCGTAATGGAGAATGTGGAACCTCTAATCAAAATATCCCAATCATTGCCATGACAGCAAACGCAATCGCAGGTGATCGAGAGAAATGTCTTGATGCCGGGATGTCTGACTACATCAGCAAGCCAATAGACACACAGATTTTAGAGCAAAAAGTTGCCTATTGGGCCAATGAGGCTGGAGAGAATCGAGAAGATGAAGCATCGAAAGATAAATCACTATCTCACCACCCTGTTGATATAGAGAAAACCGAAGACACTCAACGAGAAACAAAGCCCACGCAAAGCAAAGAAGAGCGAAGCGATATGAGTAATAGCAATGAGAAAGCAGTGCCGACAGAGGTATGGGATAAAGCGGCTGCACTGGAGCGCACCATTGGACGCGAGGATTTGCTTTGTCGCGTCATCGACGCATACCTTGCAGACACTCCACCGCATGTAGAGCAGCTTTCAAACGCAGTGGAAGATAAAGATATGGAGCAGATCTCGTACTTGGCGCATACAATCAAAGGTGCAAGTCTCAACATCAGCGCTGCGCAGGTAAGCAAGCTCGCGCAACAGCTTGAAACAGATGCTAAGGAGGGCCGTTCAGACCGCTTTTCATCCATACTCCCACAACTACAACAGGAAAGTGAGCAACTATTTCTTTTGCTTCGTGAATATACGGCGCTTAAAGCTTCCTGATCCTAAAAAGCGCAATCAGGTTCGCATTTATTCACGACTACTAACGATAGAATATTGCGCTTTGTACGAACTATGATGGATCATTGATGAAGCTTGCCACTGTCCAATGCTTGCGAACTTTTCTCTTACTTTGTTCTCTATCTGCTTTTGTCATTCCGAGCGCCCTTGCCGAACAGTCTAATTCTTTTGGTCTCGGAGCAACCTACCATTCGGGCATTTATTACGGCCAAGATGGTTATGTCGAGCCCTACCCTCTTATAGATGCGAGCTTCGGTGACTTTTTTATTAAAGACAAAGTCGTTGGATGGACCGGTTATCGAGGTGAGAATATTGAGGTCGCGCTGATTGCATCTCAAAACGATTTTTATTTAGACGTAAACGACATTAGCGAAGAGAGTAAAGATATCTACGTCGGCATAGAAAACCGGGATAAAGCAGTAGAAGCAGGCTTTCTATACACTTATTTCTCTCCAGTTGGAGATATCACGTGGGAATATTACAAAGATTTCTCCGGAAAGCATGGTGGCATGCACAACACCCTAAGACTCGCTCGCCCTAGCGGAAACCCGAACAGACTAAGCATCACGCCCAGCATCTTTGTTCATTACTATAGCTCCGCATTTAATGACTACTACTACGGCATATCGGGCGCAGATAACGACCGAGGTCTAGCAATCGTGCAAGCCAACGGCAGGCCGGATATCGACGAAGTTGAATTTGCCGAATTTCGCCCTCTGTTTGAAGGAGCTAATAGTGGTCATTTGGGTGTCGACATATGGATCAAAAAGGCCTACACGCCCAATTTAATTGGCGTTGCATATGCCGCTTGGGAAGAAGTTCTCGGTGAGGTAAATAACTCTTCATTAGTCGAAGACACTGCGCGTTATACGTTTCGTCTCGGTGTTGAGTACCGGCTCTAGGATTTTGATAGTGCTTTCGATAGTGCTTTTGAAAGTTATCACTGCTTAAACTAAAAAACGAAGGGCAACCCTTCGTTTTTTAGTTAGATCATCAAAAGAAACTAACGCATCTTTTCGGATACTTCCGCGATTACGCCCCTCAACCATTTGTGGCCTGCATTGTGCTGAAGTAAAGGGCTCCAAGCCATTTTCAGTTCAAAATCCGGAATTTCAAACGGGGGCGTTTTCACGACTAGTTTAGCACTCTCACTTTTTAGATTTGCCGCTCGCGTTGGTAGTGTCGCAATCAGATCTGGTTGCTGAGCTAACAACATCGCCACCTGATAATGACGCGTGAACACGCGAATATTGCGCTTACCGCCAATTTTATTTAAAGCTTCGTCAACCCAGCCCAAGCGTTGCACGTCCTGCGGGTTTATCCCAACACCTACACCAAATCCCGTCTTGCTGACCCATATATGAGACGCGCCTTTGTAAGCATCAAGATCAAAGTTCTCGAGCACCGGATTTTCGGGTGACATCAAGCAAGAGAAACTGTCACCCCAGATCGTTTTAGAATGGAATGACTGGGGTAGCGTATCAAAGCGATTGATCGCCATGTCAACTCTACCCTGCTCTACATCTTCAAAAGACACATCGCTCGGAGTCAGGACATCAAGGGTAACAAGCGGCGCCTGACGACGAACTTCACTTAGCACTTCAGGAATAAGCGTCGACTCGGCATAGTCGCTTGCCATAATACGAAACACGCGTTCAGATTGAAGGTCAAAACTGCGTTCAGGCTGAACGACGCGTTCGACTTTAGATAGGATCTCGCGGACCTGAGGCTTCAGTGTTAACGCAAGCTCTGTTGGTGCCATACCATCACTGGTTCTAACGAGAAGAGGGTCATTAAATAAGTTACGAAGCCTTTTTAACCCGTTGCTCATTGCTGGCTGAGTGATGCCAAGGTGATTGGCTGCTTTCGTCACGTTTTGCTCTCGCAAAAGGACATCCAGATGAACTAATAAGTTCAGATCAATCCGCGCTATATCCATAATAAACCTTTGAAATACTATTCGCGGAAAGTATACCTCGTCGTAAAAAAATAGATAGTAGCTATGGGGCAAAAAGTCACTGGAGGCCAGACTAGGCCTGAATCTGACCTCCAGATATCACGTCATATAGATTCAAACTTCGTGGTAAATTTCGCTTCCTTCCTGCTTAAACTTGTCCGACATTTCGTCCATGCCCTGCTTGGCTTGCTCAAGTGCCTTGGCTTCTTGCTCATCGGCGTAATCTCTAACATCTTGTGAGATTTTCATCGAACAAAACTTAGGACCACACATGGAGCAAAAATGCGCGACCTTGGCAGAGTCTTTTGGTAGCGTTTCATCGTGATACGCTCGAGCCGTGTCTGGGTCAATCGCCAAATTAAACTGATCCTCCCAACGGAATTCAAAACGCGCTTTACTCATGGCGTTGTCATGAATCTGCGCCCCTGGATGCCCCTTGGCTAAATCAGCCGCATGTGCCGCGATCTTATAAGTGATCAATCCTTGTTTCACGTCATCTTTATTCGGCAAACCCAAATGCTCTTTTGGTGTCACGTAACACAGCATAGCGCAACCGTACCAACCAATGAGTGCTGCACCAATACCGGATGTAAAGTGGTCATAGCCCGGTGCAATATCAGTAGTCAGTGGCCCAAGTGTATAGAACGGGGCCTCTCCACAATGCTCAAGTTGCTCTTCCATGTTTTCTTTAATCATGTGCATAGGCACATGCCCGGGGCCCTCAATGAAGGTTTGCACGTCGTGCTTCCATGCAATCTTGGTTAACTCACCCAGCGTGCGTAGCTCAGAAAACTGTGCCTCATCATTCGCATCCGCAATCGAACCTGGCCGTAAACCGTCACCCAGAGAGAAGCACACATCGTAGGCCTTCATGATCTCGCAGATCTCTTCGAAATGCGTATAAAGGAAGTTCTCTTTATGATGCGCAAGGCACCACTTAGCCATGATGGAACCTCCTCGACTCACAATCCCTGTCACACGCTTTGCCGTCATTGGCACGTAACGCAGCAACACGCCAGCGTGGATCGTGAAGTAATCAACGCCCTGCTCTGCCTGCTCAATCAGCGTATCGCGATAAAGCTCCCACGTAAGGTCTTCAGCAATTCCGCCGCATTTTTCTAACGCTTGGTAAATTGGCACTGTACCAATCGGTACTGACGAATTACGAATAATCCACTCACGCGTTTCATGGATGTTCTCGCCGGTGCTCAAATCCATTACGGTATCTGCGCCCCATCGAGTCGACCAAACTGTTTTCTCGACCTCTTCCTGAATGGATGATGTCACCGCTGAGTTGCCAATATTCGCGTTCACTTTTGTACGAAAGTTACGACCAATAATCATTGGCTCTGTTTCAGGGTGGTTAATGTTGTTTGGAATTACCGCCCGGCCGCGTGCGACTTCATCTCGAACAAATTCAGGTGTAATAATCTTTGGAATCGATGCGCCAAAGCTTTGTCCCGGATGTTGCTGTGCAATGGCCTGGTCTAGCTCATGCTCTTGTAAAGCGAGGTTTTCACGAATCGCAATGTATTCCATTTCTGGTGTAATAATCCCTTTACGCGCGTAGTGCATTTGCGAGACATTTTGGCCTGCTTTTGCCTTGCGCGGCTGACGCTTGTATTCAAAGCGGAGGCCTTCTAGCGTCAGGTTTTGATCACGAACATTTGCATACTCAGAGCTAAAGCCTTCAAGTAACTCTGTATCATTACGCTCAAGAATCCACTTTTCTCTTAAGGGACTTAATCCAAGCCGTACATCAATTTCTTTATTCGGGTCGGTATAAGGGCCAGAGGTATCGTAAACACGAACAGGCGCATTTGGCTCTTCCGTACCGTCCTGCAACTTAGTTGGCGTCAACGCTATTTCACGCATCGCAACCTGAATATCGTCACGACTGCCTTTGACATAGATCTTTGTAGAAGCAGGAAAAGGCGTAGTCGAAAGCTCGTCTACTTTTGCGGTTTTACTGATGTTTGCGTCGGTGATTTTTGCCGCTTTGGCCGGGCTTTGTGATTGTTCGCTCATGCGCACTCCGTGTTGAGGTAGAGTACAGTGCGGGCGAATTACGAGAGGTAGAAATCGAAGCAAGCACACTGTTCCCTACGCTGGTATTAACCATATCAGGTTCAACGGGTCCTGCCTTTTGCACTAATAGCTCGATAGGCTGGCAGTCTCAGCTTTTATACGACCAAAAGCTCCCCGACAGATTGATAGAGTGTATGCCTGCATAACTAAGAACGCAATTACCAAAACGAAAAACGGAGCCGAAGCTCCGATAAACTGAAAACGACAATGACAAGGACAAGGACAAGGACAAGGACAAGGACAATCCAAATTATGAATCGCGCCACGCTCTGTTAAACGAGTTCAGCAGTGGCTCCATCAAATACTGCGCTGGGGTCGAGTTGCCCGTAATGATCATTACTTCTGTCGGCATCCCTGGCTGAATTGTTTGTAAGCCTCCTTTACTATCTAGCTGTTCATGGTCATTTCCAATAAAGCCATGAAGCTCTATTCGAGCAACATAATACTGTGTTTGCGCTCGCTCATCCTCAAACACATCGGCCGAAATAGACTCAACCAACCCTTCAAGCTCTGGCATCTCATGCTGCTTGAAAGACGATAGCCGAACCCGCGCATTCATTCCTTTGTAAACCTTGTCTACGTCAGTCGGAGAAATACGTGATTCAACAATAAGCGTTTCTCGAACCGGTACGACCTCCATGATCAAATCCCCCGGCCTCACTACCGCGCCAAGCGTCTGAACCTTCAAACCAGTTACAGTGCCATCAACAGGCGCCCTTATATCTACGCGCCTTAAAATATTTGCAGAGGTAGCCAACTGCTCGCGTATATCTTTCAAGCTAAACTGTATATCGCGCAACTCTGTTGCTGCTTGTTCCTGGAAACGCTGCTGCGCTTGCAGCCGTTCTAACTCCACTTCTCCGATTTTTACCTGAACCTCTGCCTGTTGTGCTTCGGTTTTAGCAATAATGCCTCTAAGTTCAGCTGCCTCGCTTTGAATCTCTAAAAAACGCAGTTTGTTGGCAAGCTTCTTTTCAACCATGCCTTTCCAAGATTCGATCTCATCTTCCATGAACCCAAGTTGCGCGACTTTTGCCTGACGTTCACGCTCTAAACCTAGGCTTTGCTGTTTGAGTTGCGATAGGCGCTTATCAGCAATGGCGATTTCACTTTCTAGGTTATTTAATGCCAAGCCATACAAGCGTTCAGCTGTTGCGCTTTGATCTGCTAACCAGCCTTCGGGCAAACGCTCATCCGAAATATTGGGCAAATTAACTGACTGCTCCATGTCTCTTTTGGCCAAAAGTATGGCCTCGCGAATTTCGAGCTCGTAACTTTGCATCAATTGCCGTTGATGCTCCGCCCCGGCGAATGTCTGATCCAAGCGCAACAGCACGTCGCCGGCCTGCACTTCTTGGTTCTCTTGAACAAAAATCTGCTCTACAATTCCACCTTCGAGATGCTGAATTTGCTTGTTCTGGCTTAGTACCTGAATGGAACCTTGTGCGACCACAGCGCTATTAAGTGGTGTGAGCACCGCCCACAACAGGAAACCGCCTAGTCCAAATAAAAGCGTCGCAAAGCCAACGAGGTTAAGTTTGTTAAGATCGTATTTGACGGGTGGCGCTGGGATTATCTTCATTTGTTTTCACCACTTTCTTTTTCATCCAACTGATCTTTGACCAGGCCCTCTACCTGATCGTCTGCCAAGGCATCCGGACTGTTTCCGCCGGCTTTTACGTTGCTGCTTACTGATAGAGCTGACTTAAGCGAGCTTATTGGGCGATTAATTTGATTGTAGTCAGGCTTCTCTTTGGTTTTGCGCTGAGGCTTTGCTGTCGTCGAAGTGTCGGTTCCTTTGGTTGCAGCCGTCGCTTGCTTAAGCGCCTCTAACACCTCTTTCGTTGGTCCGAAACGCTCCATGACACCCTGATTAAGAACCAACAAGTTCTCGCTCAACATAAACAAGCGAGGGTGGTGAGCGATCAGCACAACCGTCGCACCGCCTGCTTTAAGCATTTGAATTGCGCGTGTGAGCGCCAGCGTGCCCGGCTCGTCCAAATTAGAATTTGGCTCATCGAGATAAACAATCCGCGGCTCTCCAAAAAGCGCACGGGCCAAGCCGACCCGCTGTTTTTGGCCGCCGGATAAATTCACACCACCGGCACCGATCTTGGTGTCGTACCCCTCTTTAAGTGAGAGTATTAGCTCGTGCGCACCTGCCATCTGGGCAGCCTTTACGATGCTGGCATCGTCAGCTTCAGTGAACCGCGCGATGTTTTCTTTTATTGTGCCAGAGAATAATTCAACTTCTTGAGGTAGATACCCAACCTTCTGCGCAAACTGATCGCGTGCTTCTTCTGTTAGCTCTGCTCCATCAACGCGCACTTTACCGCGCATCGCTGGCAGGACTCCCGCCATAAGCCGTACGAGCGTTGATTTGCCCGAGCCTGATGGGCCAGCGATACCAAGAATGGTGCCTTGCGCAATGTTAAAAGAGACATTGCGTATTAACGGCTCCTCACCCTGTTCTGGCTTAGCATCCAGTGCTGGATGGGCAAACACATTTTGCAAACTTATCTGGCCTTGTAGCTCGGGCAATTGCGTTGCATTGCCACTCGCTTCATACGGGGCCATAAACTCCTTAAGGCGCGAATAAGACTCGCGTGCTTTACTTAGATTACGCCAGCCTTGAATGCTTTGCTCTACAGGCGCTAAAGCACGCGCAGCGATAATCGACGCTGCGATCATTACGCCAGCGGTACTCAAATCTTGAATAGTTAGATATGCGCCCATAGCAAGAATCGCGACCTGGATAAATTGGCGGAACACTTTAGCAAAGGAAGATAAAGCCGCATTAGTATCTGCAGCAACGCCGGTAAAACCCAAACCGCCTTTTTGCATTCCATGCCACTCGTCGCTTAACGCTTTCGACATACCCATACCAAGTACGGCATCTTTGTGGCGCACACTGTGTTCTGCGAAGCGGCTCGCGCCGCCGAAGAACTGCCCTGCCTTTTCATGCTGCATACGTGTCATGCGATCATTCAACAAGGCAACGACAAACAAAATCACCACGGCACCCAGTGCGATATGCCCAAGCATAGGGTGAAGTAGATAGACGCATGCAAGATAAATGGGCATCCACGGCATATCGAACAGGGTAAGCACAAAAGGAGATGAGATAAACTGGCGAACCGTATTTAAATCGCCCACCGGCTGGCTTGACGAAGACCGCGCCAACAGTGAAGTGAAAACCGGAATCGCAATATCACGATCGAAACCAGCAGCGACTCGGGTTAGTGCTCGGTTACGCACAACCTCAAGCACATAAAGAATAACCAACGCTAAAACCGCCACAGCGAGAAGGCCGAGCAAGGTCTCCGAGCTACGCGAAAGCAGAACTCGGTCGTACACTTGCAGCATAAACAGTGGCGAGGTTAGGAGTAGTAAATTTGCGAAGAACGAAAACACAAAAACGCTCCTAAGGGAGCGTCTAATGTGTTCGATGCTTGAATCAAGTACTGTTTTGCTATTCATTAACTACAACTGCATTCTTATTAAATTCAGCCTCATCCTGAGGCCTTATTATTATATTATTTTGCTAGCATTCCTTTGCTAGGGATTCCGTCCGATCAGGACTCTTCCTTGTTGATTAAAGCAGCCTTCGTTCGGCGTAAAGGCTGCCTTTGGTCAAGGTTTAGACGATGGGGTCGTCACTGCCAATAATGTTGATTGTAATAGAGCCCGTAGCTTGTGTGCCGAATTCGTCGGAGACTTGATAATGAAAAGTTTCAATGCCACGTCCAGTACTCGTTAAGGAATCAAAGCCACCAGCCGGATCATAAGTAACGAGTTGGTTAAGGCTGTCATATGAAACATTACCCTCTAGCGTGCTAGCATCGGTGTCATTGACGCCAGTACTATTTACATCGCGGTATGAAAAAACATTTTCGAAGCTTAATCCGTCGAAAGTGATCAACGCTCCATTATCAGGGTCGGAAACAAGCCCGAGTAAATCAGCAACGTCAATTGTTACGACATCGGCTTCCCCCGAATTCAGAACATTATAAGCCCCAGCCACAGGACCATCATTAACACCATTGACCGTTACGGAAAAACTAGCCGAACTACTAGCACCTAGTTCATCTTCAACCGTATAGGTCAGCGAGCTAACATAAGACTCCCCTTGTGCCATTGACAAATTTTGTGGAGTACTAAAGGTAAACGTTCCGTCGCCATTATCTACAATACTGCCTTGAGATGGCGTCTCAAAACCAACAACTGTAAGTACAGCACCATTATCCGGATCTGTATCATTCGCAAGCAAATCCGCACTGTTGATAATCAAGTCCTGACCTACATCTACGGAGAGACCGCTATCATCAACAGCAACTGGCGCCGCGTTAAGCCCCCTAACCGTGACATTGATATCCCCCTCTGCCTGAAGGCCTGCAGAGTCGGTGATAATATAGGCAATTTGATCAGTCGTCGTCTCATCTTGAGCTAAACTCTCAAACAAACCATTCGTATCATATGAAAGAGTGCCGTCTCCATTGTCAACAACAGTGCCTTGCGTATCAGTCAGATCGCCTAAGCCAACAAAACTAACGGTATCGCCGTTATCAATATCGATGTCATTTAGAAGTAAATCAGCTACGTTTAGGACTAACGAGCCATCCGCTCCAACTTCAACTTCGTCTACCAAAGCCTCTGGCGCATCATTTACCCCTACGAAATCGATCGTGACAGTCGCCGTGTCTAACGTGCCATCGATTCCTTCTATCGTGTAATCAAAGCTTGTTTGTCCAGCCTCACCATCAGCCAGGGCATTTGGCTGAGCATTTGCGGAAAAATCAAACGTACCATCACCATTATCAACGAGTTCACCGATTAAGCCCGAAACATCGACTCCGATAATCGAGAAAGTATCGCCGATGTTCGGGTCTACATCATTTGTAAGAACATCGATAGTGACTGGTGTCGTTGTTCCCGCTGACACACTAACCGAATCATCGATTGCATCGACCGGAGTGTTGTCTACCACACCCACAACTTCTACAGAAATTGTGCCAGTATCTAGCCCACCAAATTGGTCTGAAACCGTGTACTCAATCGACGAGACTAAGCTCGTACCTTTTCGCAAGAGGTCAAAGTCACTGGTCGAAGCATCAAAAGACATGGTTCCATCTTCTAAGACAGTAAAGGTACCACCGCTGTCACCCGCGATAGTGAGCTCTCCAGCGACAAGGGCTTGACCATTTAACTCGGTGACGATTAGATCGTCATTATTACCGTCGCGGTCATTTCCCAAAACTGTTAGATCGAGATCCTGCCCTAGAACAGGCGAAACCTCTGCAAGGGTTTTGTTGTCTCCGCCGTTGATTTTGTATACCAAATCATCGACCGCGACAGGGTCGACATTAGTTCCGTCAACGGTGATCGTTACCGTACCTTGATTGCTGACCAAACCAAGCTCGTCCTTGATGGTATAGCCAAAGGTGACATCTTCCGTCTGACCATCGTTTAAATAAGCAAAGTCATTATTTGTGCTCCAGATCAATTGACTAGTGCGCTGCGTCAGCAAACCCTTAGTACCAGCGATAAGTGAGTTCAGCTCAATGGTAGAACCATTATCTGGATCAAAGTCATTACCAATCAGATCTGCCACGTCCAGGGTTATGGAACCGCCGCGATAAACAACACCTAAATTATCGTCAACAGCGGTTGGCGCGTCGTTTACACCAACTACGTCTACAGAAATCGTCGCCTCATCGGTGCTCCCTTTTTCATCTGAAACAGTGTAAGTGACCGCGGTGGTAATCGTTTCGCCTTCGTTTAAAGCACCAACCGCGCCACCTGTTCCGTCGAACGTTAATGTGCCGTTCTCGGTTAAAGTAAACAGTCCCCCGTTGTCACCAGCCACGCTCAACGTACCATTAACCAGAGCCTGGCCATTGATCGCTGTAACAATTAGCGGATCACGGTCAACATCATGGTCGTTCAGCAAAACGGTGTTATTAATGACCAAACCTGTATCGTAAGATTCTATTGCCGCCAATAAGCTAACCTCGCCAGCCGCAGTCTCATAGAAGTCATCGACCGCTGTCGCTGCATCATTTACTCCGGTGATTTCAACTGTTAGGTATTCAGCCCAATCCCACGATGGATAGTAAGGCGTTTCACCAAGATCGTTCTCTATTCTATAAGCGATGGACGTCGTCGTCGTTTGGCCTTCTGCTAGGTAGGCAAAATCACCGTCTGTGTCGAAAGTAAAACTACCATCTTGTTCAATCGTAAACTCACCACCTCGAGAGCCAGAAATAGATTGCCCAACATAACCCGCGTGAACGTTAAATGTGTTATCAAAACTCCAGTCATTGAGAAATATGTCGCCACTACCAACCGAAAGCGTGTCGTTCTGAGATACACCGTTGTAGAAATCGTTTTGACCAGAGATCGCGTCTCCATTCCGCCCTGTCACTTGGACTGTTACGACTGCATCACCAGTTGTAGTGCCATCAGATACTGTATAGGTAACCGAAGAGTCAACAACCTCTCCGCCTCTGAGAAGCTCAAACCCAGCAGACGCATCGACATCAAGAGTGCCATCACTCTTGATCGTGAACACACCTCCATTGTCGCCTATGACTGAAATCTCACCGTTAACAAGAGCTTGCCCATTAACAGCAACTATCTCCAACTCAGTTTCGGTACGCCCTTCAGCATCAAAATCATTTGCAAGCAAGCCGAACCCGATAGGGGTTTCGATTC
>NZ_LWFT01000346.1:0-856 GCF_001635105.1 Oleiphilus sp. HI0079 | reverse complement strand
TTTGTGAGCGCTTTAACCTTGAATGTGAGCAAGCAGATTTGAGCGAATGGGACGAGGTGGTTGAAGCTGAAGCAAACCCAGAGCACGAAGTGACGATTGCCATGGTCGGCAAATACATGGAATTGCTTGATGCGTATAAGTCCCTCATCGAGTCACTGAAGCATGCAGGTTTAAGAAACCGAACAAAAGTGAAGATTCGCTACGTTGATTCAGACACCATTATTGATGAAGGCACTAAGCAGCTTGAAGATGTTGATGCCATTCTGGTGCCTGGCGGTTTTGGAAATCGAGGTGTAGAAGGCAAGATTCAGACAGTGAAATACGCGCGCGAGAACAAAGTCCCTTACCTGGGGATTTGNCTTGGCATGCAGGTGGCTGTTATTGAGTTTGCGCGACACGTCGCGGGCCTCGATGGTGCAAATAGTACCGAGTTTGATGCTAAGAGTGATTACCCCGTTGTCGGTTTAATCACGGAGTGGAAGGACCAGAGTGGTGCAGTTGAGCAGCGTTCTGATTCTTCTGATTTGGGTGGAACCATGCGCCTGGGTTCTCAAGAGTGTCATTTAGAGCCGGGTTCAAATGCGGCTAATGCGTATGGAAAAGCGCGTGTGAATGAGCGTCACCGTCATCGTTACGAGGTGAACAATAATCTTCTTCCTAAGCTAAAAGATGCGGGGCTGATTGTATCTGGTCGTTCTTCTGACGGGGCTTTGGTCGAGGTTGTGGAAGTGCCAGATCATCCTTGGTTCGTGGCTTGTCAGTTCCACCCTGAATTTACATCGACGCCACGAGACGGTCATGGTCTTTTTGAAGGCTTTGTGAAAGCGGCAATGAAAAACAAGGCTAAATAGGCAAT
>NZ_LWFT01000345.1:0-272 GCF_001635105.1 Oleiphilus sp. HI0079 | reverse complement strand
ACGGATACAACCGGTACCCCATTAGGTGATGCAGGTATTGTTATCGGAACGGCAGAAGCGCAAATGATTAGTGGAACAGATGCGCTTTCCATGCAGGGTGTGCGCCCGTGTTCGGNCGGCAAGGTTGTAGGGGGTGGAACTGGGTCTGCGCAGCTATTTGTTGAAAATGCCGCAAGGTGTGGTTTGTCTCAAAACGATATCGTTATTGTTGCAAACTGTGATTCGGCAGAAGCGTTCGGGATATCTAATAGTCCAAACACCGATCCTGACAA
>NZ_LWFT01000344.1:0-638 GCF_001635105.1 Oleiphilus sp. HI0079 | reverse complement strand
GTGTTTCATTCTGGTGTTATCATTTATTCAACCTTGTTTCTTGGTTTTGCGGTGTTTCAGGGAGACAGTATTAAAGCGTCGATCGTCTATTTTGGCTTCGACAACATCCGCTTTTTTAATCAGGCGCAGGTTTTCGTTCTCCCTCTGTTAAGTTATTTGTTGACCGTAAAGCGCATAGCCGTTGCCGCACACTTAATTTTGTTCGCAAATCTGATGTTAATGTTCGTTGGTGGTGGTCTTGGTATCGCATTGTGCTGGTCGTTAATGCTGTTCGCGCTGCTCTTTTTTAATAGAAGACTTCTTGTCGGTCTGTTAGTGCATACGTTAGTTGCGTTTGTATCTGCGTATGGGCTGCTTAATGGCTTTCAGCTTGACGAGGCTTCATCTGTGTCTGCCCAGTATTTGAGTGATGGGGGAAGGCTTCCGATATGGTTATCGGTTATTGATCATTTGCAGTGGCGTCATTTGCTTCTAGGCATTGGTCCTGGCCTATATTCAGATCTATCGGGTGTCAGTAGTGTAGGTCATCCTCATAATTTCTTGCTCGAAATGCTATATGAGTGGGGAGCAGTTGCCGTTGCCATCGCTCTGCTGATGGTTGGCTGGACAATGCGTTTGTACTTTGTTCATGTGTATCG
>NZ_LWFT01000343.1:0-486 GCF_001635105.1 Oleiphilus sp. HI0079 | reverse complement strand
CATCATATCAATGGCGCCCGATGAGGGGTTCAAAAAGCCGGTTAGCATTTTCATGGTGGTAGATTTGCCAGCGCCGTTAGGTCCTAAAAATCCAAGTATTTCACCTGGTTGAACCGCAAACGAAACATCGTCTACTGCGCAGAAATCACCAAAATATTTAGAGAGATTTTTTACGCTGATCATTTTTTATCTTCGTTTCTACTTGTGAATGTTCGAAAGGACGATCGCATCCGCCAAATAGCAGACGCAAATCAAAGACTTATTACTAGTCGCGAAGACTATATGGGCGGGCATGAACGAGTTCAAGGGCGAAGCTCCAACCTTGCCACATGGTCATGTTGCAGTAGACACCAAGCTTACAGGCGTATCCTCAAATTAGCTTTACGAAGACCAAAACCAAGCACTAAACTAGGGCATCAATCACAAACAAAGAACTCTAAATGAGCCGTTTCTTCAAACTTTCAACGCTTCTTTTTACTCTCTGCA
>NZ_LWFT01000342.1:0-509 GCF_001635105.1 Oleiphilus sp. HI0079 | reverse complement strand
TGTAAAATCTGGAATAACTCTGAAAGTTCGTATGAAAACCGGTCACGGCCTTTACGCCAATGGCGTTGGCAGCTCTCAGCGCCGCTAAGCCAAGCGGCCCTTCTGTCGCGATATATACTGCGTCAGGACGTAGCTGTTCGATGTGCGTTTTCAGCTTTCTACTACTAGCCAACCCAAACTTTAGCTCCGAGTACCCGGGAATAGGCAGTCCGAAAACAAGCAGTTCCGCTTCGCGTTCGAAGACCCTCCCGCTAATCGGAAGATCTTTTTTAGACTGCTTCGGGCGTATTACCGTTACCTCAATACCTTTACGAATCATTCCGTCAACCCAGTGACCGAGGGTGGTAGCTACACCGTTCACTTCCGGGCGGTAGGTTTCTGTCACGATCAACACGCGTTGTAAGCTCATAGTGCACTCTCATTAAGGGCTATGCGCATACGTTGATCAGAAAATGTGACAGTTCGACTTCAGTGTTGTGACAATACCGTGAACAAGGGAGGGAAGGATG
>NZ_LWFT01000341.1:0-477 GCF_001635105.1 Oleiphilus sp. HI0079 | reverse complement strand
TATTAAATTGCATTGTTTATCCGCCTGTACTGTCGCAATACCCTGATATGCTTTATGTACGAACAACCCTGCTTGAAGGTTCTTTCTGCTTTTTCGCGATCGATGATCCAAATTAGTCTTTACAGTGTAAATATATCGGGCGTATGCTCACAGTAACTAAGTATTGATTTGGACCGCTCATGACTCACAAGCAAAACACTTCCTCTCCCTCACCCAGTGCATTACGGATCGGCACGCGTTATAGGCCACGACGTGTTCAAGGCGACTTTGATGCGATTGTTATTGGTTCTGGTATCGGTGGCCTAACCACGGCGGCCATCATGTCAAAAGCGGGTAAACGCGTTCTGGTCTTAGAGCAACATTACACAGCGGGCGGCTATACCCATAGTTATGCTCGTAACGGTTATGAGTGGGATGTAGGCGTGCACTACATTGGTGAGATGGGGAGCCGATTATCCACTATGCGCCAAGTGTTTG
>NZ_LWFT01000340.1:0-311 GCF_001635105.1 Oleiphilus sp. HI0079 | reverse complement strand
TGACAACACTTCGTTACACTTCTACTAAGAATTGAAACGGCGGTTTGTGACGTAAGACAGGCAGGGTGCTGAGCTTCGATTACACTTCAATGAAAGGTACTCCGGTTTGCAATGTAGATGCTAACCGGGTGCTGTTGTTGAACGTGTTCATTTTCGTAGAGAGAAGTCCGGTGCCCATAGCTAGCCGTTTAGGTAAATACATTCATGCTCATGCTGTTCAGTGTCAGCTGATTCATCATGCTCGTTCAAGGGACTTGTCTCACGCAGTATTGTTAGCGCAGGCTGTACCAGAATTAACCGTCAAGACGCAT
>NZ_LWFT01000339.1:0-676 GCF_001635105.1 Oleiphilus sp. HI0079 | reverse complement strand
TCGTGAAATGGTGATGTGAGGCTTAAGGGTTGGGATTGCTTTGCAGGTCTCCTGACAACACTTCGTTACACTTCTACTAAGAATTGAAACGGCGGTTTGTGACGTAAGACAGGCAGGGTGCTGAGCTTCGATTACACTTCAATGAAAGGTACTCCGGTTTGCAATGTAGATGCTAACCGGGTGCTGTTGTTGAACGTGTTCATTTTCGTAGAGAGAAGTCCGGTGCCCATAGCTAGCCGTTTAGGTAAATACATTCATGCTCATGCTGTTCAGTGTCAGCTGATTCATCATGCTCGTTCAAGGGACTTGTCTCACGCAGTATTGTTAGCGCAGGCTGTACCAGAATTAACCGTCAAGACGCATCTCGTTCTAGACCGAGCCGGACCAGCTGCGCTGATTGTTCCGTTTCAAGCCAAGCCCAATATTGATGCATTAAACAGTTTTTCGAGTAGAGACTTTCAATTAATTGACGACGAGCAGGCAGGGCGATTGTTTACTGACTGCGACCATGGCCACGTGCCTGTCCTGGGGCAGGCCTATGATTTGCCGCTCTATGTCGATGAAGCTGTGTTCTCGTGGGAAGAGGTCTTTGCTTCAAGTGGTTGTGCAAATACCTTACTGCGTTTAAGTCAGGGTTCTGTTAGAGCTGTATTGCGAGACGCGAATGTAGGCTTGT
>NZ_LWFT01000338.1:0-209 GCF_001635105.1 Oleiphilus sp. HI0079 | reverse complement strand
CAGCATAAGCCTCAGCGGGTCGTTAATCTCGCTGCACAGGCAGGGGTTCGATATTCCTTAGAAAACCCACAAGCTTATATCGATGCGAATATTGTCGGCTTCACCAATATCCTTGAAGGCTGTCGCCATCATAAGGTGGAACATCTCGTTTATGCATCAAGCAGCTCTGTATATGGGGCCAATGAGAGCATGCCTTTTTCTGTGCATGA
>NZ_LWFT01000337.1:0-471 GCF_001635105.1 Oleiphilus sp. HI0079 | reverse complement strand
CACTACTGGGGTTCTCAACCTTACACGGATAAAAATAGTGCTAGAGATAACGGTATTATTGCCTATCTAACCTACGGTGAGGGCTATCATAACTACCACCACTGTTTTCAGGCGGATTACCGTAACGGCATTCGTTGGTATCAATACGATCCAACAAAATGGTTTATTTTTTCACTAAGTAAAATAGGTTTGGCGAGTAATCTAAAGCGTTGTGGTCAACACAAAGTGGAAAAAGCGCGCGCAGAAATGGCCTTAAAGCATGTTCAAGACAAGCTGCGCTTTCATGCTGACGCAGAAGAAATCAGACAAAAGCTTGAGGCACAGTTTAATGATTTTGTTGAGGCACTTAACCGTGCGACAGAAGCACGAAAAGAATGGTTAGATGCCAAGAAATGCAAGATGCGCGAAGCGTATGAAAAGTCTGAGGCGATGCACCGTTACAAAGAACTTAAACAAGCGATGCAAGCACAG
>NZ_LWFT01000336.1:0-867 GCF_001635105.1 Oleiphilus sp. HI0079 | reverse complement strand
GCGAGCAGTGAACAAAACGCGTTAGGACGACCCCATGCAGAGCCGCAGCCGCTGGTCAGAAAACCGCTCTTCGCTACGCCACCAACACCTCCGACCTACCCGTCCATGGCTCGCCGCCGAGGTGTGGAAGGAACCGTGGTCATTGAGGTGTCTTTGGATGCGCTCGGATCTCAGACACATCTAAAAATACAAAAAAGCTCTGGAAACCCACTTTTAGACAATTCTGCGGTGAATGCCGTCAGAGAATGGCGCTTTCTGCCGCATCAAGTGAAAGGTCTAGCGATCGCTTCTCGCGTGCACATTCCCGTTAGATTCGAATTGAATTAAAAAGGAAAAACAGAGCCCCCATGAATATCTATATCTACCTAGAAAGCCAACTGGACATACTCACGTTACCCTTGCTCATCATGGCCTTAGCCAGCATGCTCATCATACTTGAGTCCACAGTCCGTCTGACTCACATCTCCCTGACCAACACGCTGGTAAAAGATGCGCACAGGCAAATGACAAAGCATGCCGCGCAGCCAGTAGAAGTTCGAGATACGGTGGTAGAACGTTTTCTTCAACAGCAGCTAAACAGGCTATCGACGGGCCCCTATCTCTTGCAGATGCTTGCTGCACTCGCACCTGTCACGGGCCTGCTCGGTACGATCATCGGATTAATTTCCTCGTTTGATGCTGTCGCAAACTCAACAACCGGCGTGAATCCGGCATTGGTTGCAGACGGACTTGGTATTGCGATGAAAACCAGCGCAGCCGGCCTGCTAATTGCGTTGCCTTGTTTGTTATTTTCCAACTTATTTCTGCTGTTGGCGGAGAAAATCACCAACCGAGCCGTAAACGCGATCAATGCACTGTCACTTCAAC
>NZ_LWFT01000335.1:0-963 GCF_001635105.1 Oleiphilus sp. HI0079 | reverse complement strand
TTTCGTTAAAATCGATTTTCGGGAAATTAACATGTGCCCACTCTGGTTCATCCATTTCGAGCCAAGCACGATACGCCTTTAAACGCCACTCGAGCATCCACTCAGGTTCCTTCTTTTTTGCAGAAAGGCGGCGTATCACATCTTCGTTTAGACCAGGCTCAAACGTTTCCGATTCGATATCGGTAACGAAACCATGCTGGTACTCATTTTTGATAAGGTCTTTAACAGCTTTGTCAGATTCAGACATTCCAGACAGTGCTCTTTGTTGCGTGTGTATTGGTTGCTTCGCGGAACGAGTTAAGACAGCTCTACGAAACTTAAATCGGTAAAGCCTACTTTTGAACAGGCAAGGCCTAGTAAAGAGAGTACGGCATCCGACGAAAACGAGATTATATAATACCCCACTAAATTAGTCAGGTATTAATTTGCACGCTCTCCATCTGGATTGCTCAGGCTAAAAGTGTGCTCTGGCGCGCGATTTTATACTTTTGCGTGAAAAATTGCAGACTTGTTACGTAAGTTTTCAGAATCAAGCGCTTTTGCGACAAAGAATGCACATCCTTTTGCTACGCTTGATTGAATATATCGCTTTTAAGGGCATGGTGGTGCTAGGAGAGAATAACTACTGTAGTTATCAAGTTGAGGGATCGCAGGATAAATCCCATGAGCTTAGTGTGGATTTCGGGCTCAGGAAAAACAATCCGGAGCTCATCACGGTGAATGCTCCGTTTGAGAAAGAGATCCGGCGCGCTTATGCGCTAGCGGATGATCTCGTCTTAAGTGTGGATGAGCTTTATGCGCAGCTGCGAATCGGAAAACAAGTGGATCTTGAAAGCACGAGAGCGCTGCTTGCATCTTGTGCTCTTAGCATTGAGACGAACATGTATGCTTGGATGTTCCTCTGCCAAGTAAAAAATCCTGCCTCCTATCTTGTTGAGCATGCCTTCCGAACGGCGGCGTTAT
>NZ_LWFT01000334.1:0-495 GCF_001635105.1 Oleiphilus sp. HI0079 | reverse complement strand
ATATTGGTTGCTGCATCTGGAAATGAATACTCTTATGTTGTGAATTATCCAGCATCTAATCACGGTGTGATTTCAGTCGGTGCGACGGACTATCAAGGCAGCAAGGTCGCCTATTCTACCTACAATGAGTTTGTCGATGTGGTTGCGCCTGCCGGAATCTCTGACTTGAGCGATGGCGCCACAGATTTAGATCGAGATGGATATCTCGATGCAATTATGCGGGTTGATGGGAGCCCCACAGGCCTCACGTTGCCAGACGGCAAACCCTCGGGTTACTCTCCATCTCAAGGCACCTCGTTTTCTGCACCGGTTGTCTCTGGCGTTCTGGCACTTATGAAGTCTGTGTATCCTGATCTGACCCCTGCACATGTAGACTCCTTGTTAGCGTCCGGCGCACTCACTAATGATATTGGCCCTGATGGGCGGGATCCGTATTTTGGGCACGGTATGATTGACGCTTTTAAAGCCGTCAGTATTGCACAACAAATTGCTGCT
>NZ_LWFT01000333.1:0-427 GCF_001635105.1 Oleiphilus sp. HI0079 | reverse complement strand
TCCAGCATTATTTACCAAATAGTCTACGTGGTCATGATCTTTCAACACCTCTGCAACAAAGCGGTCACAGTCTTCCATGTTTGCGAAGTCACATTGATATGCGTGAACATCGCCACCAGCTTGCTCAAGCTCGTGCTTCACTTCATCAAGCGTTTCTTTTGTTCTCGCTGCAATACATGTAATCGCACCAGCTTCAGCCAACTTACGGGCTGTCGCCAACCCAATTCCTGAGGTGGCGCCTGTAATTACACAGACCTTTCCTTCCACCGTGCCTCGCAGGGTGCGATCTTTATATAGATCTGGATCGAGATTNCGCTCCCAGAAATCCCAAATCGGCGCGGATGATTTTTCAAGATTCTGACAATCTATCCGTAAACCTTTGAGCACACGCTCTGTTTCACGCGAATCAAACCTCGTAGGGTAATTG
>NZ_LWFT01000332.1:0-277 GCF_001635105.1 Oleiphilus sp. HI0079 | reverse complement strand
AACGTCCTGCCCATCTATGCGGATGCTTCCTCGGTTTAGATCATGGAAGCGCAGAAGTAAGTTGACCAGTGTGGATTTTCCAGCACCGGAACGACCAACTAAACCGATCTTCTCGCCTGCTTTAATGTTTAGCGATAGATCTTTGAGAACCTGTTCTCCTAGCGTGTATTCGAAATCAACATGGTTAAATTCGATGGCGCCGTGTCTTATGTCGAGTGGTTTGGAGTGCTTTTTATCTTGAATGACTTTGGGTTGAGCAATGGTGTTCATGCCATCC
>NZ_LWFT01000331.1:0-343 GCF_001635105.1 Oleiphilus sp. HI0079 | reverse complement strand
CGGCTTCAGAAACTGCATCTGAGAGTTCCCATTCGTCTTGTTTTTCGGATGGGATGGCATACTCCTCAGACGCCCATGCACCAAGGTCTATTTGCTTACAGCGCTCACCACAAAACGGACGATAGCTATTTTCTTCAATCCACTGGACTGGCTCGGCACAATTTGGGCAATTAACGATTAATGGATTTTTCATTTTGGATGTTGACAGAGCTCAAGATAGTAACGGTGTTTCAATTCTACCATGTGCTGGAGGTGTGCTTCATTATCATCGTTGAGAATTATATCGTCAGCGTGTTTTTGTTTTGCCTCTCTTGGCATTTGCGCTGCAATAATTTTTTCAATG
>NZ_LWFT01000330.1:0-392 GCF_001635105.1 Oleiphilus sp. HI0079 | reverse complement strand
CATGAACGTATCGCAGGGGTTCCACCTTCCGCGAGTGATTTGGACTACATGGCGACGCAGATCGGCTCAGGAAATGCTGACCTTGCAGCTGAACGCGCTCTAGAGCACAAGAGCTTCTACAATGTCACGCTTAAAAACTTTGCCGCGCCTTGGACCAATGAGGCGATGGACAATGCAGTCCCTCTAAATGACTACACCGCGACCGTCATCGGGCTCGTACTTGAAGAGCGAGACTTTAGAACAGTACTCTACGACAACGTTGTTTATGTGGGTGATGCGAGTCTCGGGCTGACACCCTACTCTAATACGGATAATGATCACTACGAAGAGCTTGAGGCAAGCGATGCGAGCTTAAAAGACTTTCTGGTTCGTACAACTCAATCGAGCGTTAA
>NZ_LWFT01000329.1:0-233 GCF_001635105.1 Oleiphilus sp. HI0079 | reverse complement strand
CGTCTTCGCCTTCAATAAGTGCTGAGCTTGCTCCTTCGAAACCAGGAAAGCCTTTATAGCCACCCATAACGTAAACAGGAGCCGCTAGGTTTGAGCCGATGTAGTTTTTTACTGCGTATGAGTCAAACGTTTGCAGCCAAGCGACGCTTTGGTTGCAGTCTTGACCTAGGAATGCCGCGTTGATCAAGCTGTCTAGCCAGTTACCATTGCAAACGCGGTCGGCACCCTCGGTG
>NZ_LWFT01000328.1:0-566 GCF_001635105.1 Oleiphilus sp. HI0079 | reverse complement strand
GAGTTTATTCTGCCAGCCATGCTGCGCCCATTGCCACATGTTATGCCGTCTTCAATGTTGGTGTAGCTAGGGTATTTGATCCCAGCGTTACGCTCTGCATCGTGGTCTGTGTAAACGCTCGCCATATTGTAGGTGCGAGGTGTGCCTTTGTTCGAATCATTGCAGCGGAAGATAGGGCTGCCGTATTGAATTCCTAAGAAGTAATTGTAGTCGTTCAAATCACTTTCGAGATGGCGTTTGCCCGAACCGGCACAGCTCATTTGAGATGCTAGGTTAATGTAGCCATCGTCTTCGCCTTCAATAAGTGCTGAGCTTGCTCCTTCGAAACCAGGAAAGCCTTTATAGCCACCCATAACGTAAACAGGAGCCGCTAGGTTTGAGCCGATGTAGTTTTTTACTGCGTATGAGTCAAACGTTTGCAGCCAAGCGACGCTTTGGTTGCAGTCTTGACCTAGGAATGCCGCGTTGATCAAGCTGTCTAGCCAGTTACCATTGCAAACGCGGTCGGCACCCTCGGTGCCTGTGATTGCGCCGCCCAGCGTAAAGCTGCCTGCAATACCAGAGAT
>NZ_LWFT01000327.1:0-488 GCF_001635105.1 Oleiphilus sp. HI0079 | reverse complement strand
GCCGTCCTCTACTCGAGCAAGGATCTCAGGTGACGAGCCAACAACATGAAAATCGCCCAAGTTTAAAAAGTACATATAAGGTGACGGATTCAAACACCGCAATGCACGATACAAGTCTAGCGGCGCAGCCTTGAAAGGAATCGACATACGCTGCGCAATAACCGTCTGCATCACATCCCCTGCAAGGACGTAATCTTTAATCTTATCCACGGCCGCTTCGAACTTCTGTTGCTCAAACCCCGAGACGAAATGCCCTTCTTGGACGTCTTCATCCTGCTCTGGGCGAGAGGGCGACTTCGCCTGCACTGTCCGTAAACGATGCACCAGAATGTCGAGGACAGAATCCGCAACTTCATAGCTGCCTTCAACACTTGGATCTTCGTGATGAATCAGAATCAACTTGCCGCTCAGGTTATCGAACACGACGAGCTGATCACACACCATCAATAAAATATCCGGCGTTCCCAGTGGGTCCGGTGGGCAGGAGT
>NZ_LWFT01000326.1:0-856 GCF_001635105.1 Oleiphilus sp. HI0079 | reverse complement strand
TCATCCGGCTTTACAACGCCGTAGATGATTTTCATCAAAGTACTCTTGCCAGCGCCGTTCTCACCAAGCAGAGCGTGGATCTCACCCTGCTCAACCGACAATGCTACAGATCGATTCGCGACTGTGCCCGGATAACGCTTCGTGATGCCTTTTAGTTCTATACGCTTCATTTATTTACCTGACCGTCAGGATAGTCTTTTGCTAAACTTTCATTTTGTCTCGCGCTACTAAGCAAAGCGCTTGCCAAAAACTCAGCGAAGAAAAACTTTTCTATAAAAACAATAGTATTGCCTAACCGGTCAGAAATATAACCGCATTAACCTCAAAAGCAACGAAGCAAAAAGCTATAACAGCCTTATAGCTTATAACAACCACCACAACAGAAAATTGACCAACTAGTCATAATTTGATTTGTGACAATCGAATTACAAGCCAAAATTAGGCTAAAAGAATGCAGTAAATTCATCAGCTTAATTAGTGCTAAGTCACTTTTTACAAATTTACCTTACCAACTGGTCAAGTTTTTATTATAGAATCATTCCAGCACATCAGCGGGTCGGTGCGACCAGATTATAAGCCTTGCTTATTTGCGGAATCATACATCGCGACTAAAACATAAGCGGTGGCAAATCCAGGTATTGAAAGGTTGCACCGGGCGCGAACAACGACATACTCAAGAGCAGAGGAAACGCCGTGATTACGTTTTTCTTAAATGGTCAGCAGGTCAGTGAATCAAGTATCCAGCCGGATATGACCGTGCTTCGCTACTTACGCACGCGCCAAACCCTTACTGGCACAAAAGAAGGCTGCGGCTCTGGTGACTGTGGTGCTTGCTCGGTACTTGCCGGCGAAATGG
>NZ_LWFT01000325.1:0-32059 GCF_001635105.1 Oleiphilus sp. HI0079 | reverse complement strand
AATGTCCCTCGCGTTCATGGGCTTTACTGGACTGGTTGCATTCTGATGTCAGTTGCTCTCACAGCGATTATTGTCTTACTAGTATTGGCTTCCGTGTTTGGAGCGATACTTGGCTTTGCGGCTATTCGTTTCAGAGTGGAGGGGAATCCAATTGTCGATCAGATCGACAATTTGCTCCCGCAAACGCAATGCGGACAATGCGGCCATCCTGGTTGCAGGCCATACGCGCAAGCCATTGCCGACGGCGAAGATATCAACAAATGTCCCCCAGGCGGCGAGACAACCATTCAAGCGTTGGCAGACCTACTCGACGTAGAGGTCAAACCCCTGGATGCCGAACACGGCGAAGAGAAAGCTAAGCAGGTCGCCGTTATTCGCGAGGACGAGTGTATCGGCTGCACCAAGTGTATTCAGGCCTGCCCTGTTGATGCCATTCTCGGTGCAGCAAAGCATATGCATACGGTGATTGCATCTGAATGCACAGGTTGCGATCTCTGCGTCGAGCCTTGTCCAGTCGACTGTATCGATATGGTTGAGGTCGATACAGGCATTGTTGGTTGGCACTGGTCAGCTCCGCAGTCCAACCTTATTGCTAGTGATCGAGGTGTCGCGTAATGCAGTCTGAACGCTTTATCCACAAAAACACGCGTACTTTGCACGACATCCCCGGTGGCATTCACCCCGAAGAGAACAAATGGCAAAGCACCCAGGATCCTATTCGTCAGCCACGCCTGCCAAAAACTCTGATCGTGCCGCTGCAACAGCATGCAGGCAAACCGGCCAAGATTCTTGTAAAAGCGGGCGAGTCAGTACTCAAAGGGCAGTTAATTGCCGAGTCTGATGGCGTGATTAGCGCTAACGTGCATGCTTCTAGTTCAGGCACGGTTCGCGAAATTGCAGAGCATTCCATCGCACACCCCTCCGGTTTAGCTGCCGAATGTATCGTCATTGATACCGATGGCAAAGATACTTGGTGCTCCCTAACTCAGCATGAAGATTATCTGAATCTGCCACGCGAAACCGTGTTAGAAGTGGTTCGCGGCGCAGGCATTGCTGGAATGGGAGGTGCCGGCTTTCCAACCGACGTAAAACTACATCCTGCAAATCTAAAACAACTGAACACACTGATCATTAATGGCATCGAGTGCGAGCCTTACATCACCGCCGATGACATGCTAATGCGCAGTTATGCAGATGAGGTTCTGCGCGGCATCGAGATCATGGCAAGACTGCTGGAGCCAAAGAACGTCGTACTGGCTATTGAAGACAATAAGCCACACGCATTTGAAGCGATTCAGGCGGCGCTTGAAGAGCGCTCAAGCCATACGACTGCCGCGAAATATGATGTTGAGTTAGCCGTTATCCCGACAAAATACCCTTCAGGTGGCGAAAAGCAGCTGATTCAGATTCTTACTGGACAAGAAGTACCCAGTGGCGGCATTCCTGCCGACATAGGCATTGTCTGCCAAAATGTTGCAACGGCACGCGCCGTTTATCGCGCGGTTCGTTATGGCGAACCGCTGATATCTCGAATAACCACATTAAGTGGTGAGGCGATAGGCCAACCCTGCAATGTGGAAGTCTTGATAGGCACGCCTATTTCGCATTTGCTCAACGAGTTTGACTATCAACCCGCCCGCCATCCAAGACTGATTATTGGTGGCCCGATGATGGGTTACACAGTGGAAGACGCAAACACACCTGTCGTCAAAACCACAAACTGCATCCTCGCGCCAGAAGTGAATGAACTTCCCCTGAGCGAACACGCGCAGGCATGTATACGTTGTGGCCTCTGTACAGAGGCGTGCCCTGCGGAGCTGCTTCCGCAACAGCTGTACTGGTTCTCGCGCTCTGGCGAATATGAAAAAGCAGAGCACCATAACTTGTTTGACTGCATAGAGTGCGGCGCCTGTGCGTACGTTTGTCCCAGCTCGATTCCACTTGTGCAGTACTATCGTCATGCCAAGGGAGAAATCAAAGAGCAGCGCTTAGAAACAGAGAAATCTGATCGAGCTCGAATTCGGTTTGAAGCCCGACAAGAGCGCCTAGAACGAGAGGCTCAGGAAAAAGAAGCTAAGCGCAAAGCACGCGCAGATGCAGCCGCAAAAATGCAGGCCGAGAAAGCAAGTTTAGCCACAGCGCAAAATGCAGATACGCCTTCTGGAAAGGCGAACAACACGGCAACTCAAGATCCCAAAAAAGCAGCGATTGAAGCGGCGTTAGCGCGTAAACAAGCCAATACAGAAGCTGCGCCGACGTTAGCAACTAGTGCAGAGCCAGAGAAATCAATCGATGAATTAAAAGAGCTCTTCGAAAAAGCGCAACTTAAACTCGATAAAATGATCGACGCTTTAGAAGACGCAAAAGCAAATGCGCCTGACAATGTCGCCAAACTTCAACGCGCGGTTGAAAAAAACCAGTTACGTGTTAATCAAGCCAAGCAGAATTACGAAAAAGCTCGGAAAGTTGCTGAGAACAATCAGCCTTCCGCATCCCCTGCAACATCTAGCACAGCCCTACAACCCTCGCTTGAAGAGCTACATGTTCATCTCGAAAAGGCGCAGAATAAGCTCGAAAAGATGGAAGAAGCTCTTAAAGAAGCAAAGAGCAACACACCGGATGCAATAGAGAAACTGCAGCGTGCAGTAACTAAAAACAAAGTCAGAGTCGCGGCGGCGCAAGAGGCTTATGATCACGTACTCAAACAACAGCAAGAGACAAACTAATGGCTTTGATTTCGCGAAGCTCTCCACATACACGGCAAAACCAAGACACCTCAAGCATTATGCGATGGGTCATACTGCTTTGTGTGCCCGGCCTGCTTGCTCAGACCTATTTTTTTGGCTGGGGTAACCTTCACAATGTCCTGCTATGCAGCGCTGCAGCAATGCTCAGTGAAGCCGCAATTCTGGCCATCCGAAAGCGCCACATTGGCTTTTATCTCCGCGACTATAGCGCTCTGTTAACAGGGGTACTCTTGGGTATCGCCCTGCCACCACTTGCACCTTGGTGGGTCAGCGTGATTGCCGCCAGCTTTTCCATTATTTTCGTCAAACAGCTCTACGGCGGTCTTGGTTATAACCCCTTTAATCCTGCGATGGCCGGCTACGCGTTGGTACTCATCTCTTTTCCAGTGGCGATGACAACCACATGGTCAACGCCAACCCCCTTGCAAGATGGCTTCCCGTCATTTAGCCAGACCATCGAGGTAATTTGGGAGCAGAATGCTGCGACTGACGGACTAACGGGCGCTACCCCCCTAGATGTTTATAAACACGAGATCAAAGCCGGTACTGCCGAAACAGTAACAGAAAACCCGGTTTTTGGTTCTGGGGTCGCTTTGGGGTGGGAGTGGGTCAATGCCGGGTTTCTTCTTGGCGGCTTAATACTTTTAGCCATGCGCATTATCCATTGGCAAACACCCGTAGGCGTCATTCTAGGAATCGCACTCCCTGCCTTGCTGTTTTCATCTGATGCGGATCAAGCGGTTCCTGTGGGCCTTCACCTATTCGCCGGTGCCACGATGTTTTGCGCGTTCTTTATCGCCACAGACCCTGTATCTTCAGCGACCACTCCAAGAGGCCGCTTAGTCTTTGGACTAGGCGTAGGCGTGCTTATTTACGTTATACGAACCTTTGGCGCTTACCCAGATGCCGTAGCTTTCGCCGTGCTTCTCATGAACTTTGCCGCGCCATTGATTGACGTCTATACGCAACCGCGAACTTATGGCCATCAAAAAGCTAAGCGCGGTACCAAAGAAAAAGAAAAGCATTAGCTAGGATTTCATAACAGTATGACTAACGAAGACCAAGCACCAATAAGCTCGTTTCAATCAGCCATTCGCGCTGCGATCGGGCTAGGTCTATTTGCGATACTAACAGCAGGTCTCGTTGCGCTTGTGCAGCTAAATACAAAAGAACGCATCGTCGAACAGGCGACCAAAGCCCGTTTGGCGGCACTCTACGAACTCGTACCGGAATCCTACCGTGACAATGACCTGCTGGCAGACAGCTACATGCTCTCTATTCGCGAGGGTGCAGAGCCTCAAAGCGTTTTTCTTGCGCGCAGCGGGGGCAGCGTTAGTGCCATTATTCTTCCTTGGACAGCTCCTGACGGTTATACCGCTCCGATTCAACTTCTTGTCGCGATTGATGTTGATGGCGAGCTGATTGGTGTCAGAGTCGTTTCACACAAAGAAACACCCGGCTTGGGCGACAGTATTGAATTGACAAAATCAGACTGGATATTAGGTTTTGATGGTCGCTCCATCGCCAACACCGCAGCGGGTGCCTGGGCCGTAAAGAAAGATGGCGGTGAGTTTGATCAGCTAACTGGTGCCACTATCACACCGAGAGCAATCGTGTCTGCGGTTTACGAAGCCCTGCGGTTTTTCGAAGCCAACAAGATTGCGCTGTTAAACCAAGCGCCTCAAGCACAACTTCACCTGTCGAAAGCACCTTGAAGGGCCTCTCAGCATGAACCACATCGACGAACTAAAAACGCTTAGCAAGAACGGCCTATGGTCCAACAATCCGGCACTCGTTCAATTGCTTGGACTGTGTCCTTTATTAGCGGTTACCGCCACCGTTGTGAATGCTATTGGCTTAGGCGTGGCCACAATGCTGGTTTTGGTCATGTCGAATATTTCTGTGTCTTTGATTCGAAACTTTGTCAGCGATGCCATTCGTCTTCCTGCATTTGTAATGATTATTGCTTCGCTCGTTACCTGTGCTGAACTCCTAATGAAAGCTTTTACGTATGAGCTTTACCAAATACTCGGCATATTCATCCCTCTGATCGTGACCAATTGTGCCATTCTTGGGAGAGCCGATGCTTACGCGAGTAAAACTAATCCGTTATTCGCCGGTGTTGATGGCTTCATGATGGGGCTTGGGTTCCTTATCGTGCTAGTGATTCTTGGCGGTGCTCGAGAGGCGATTGGCCAAGGTACACTTTTCTCCAACATGCATCTCATTTTCGGCGAAGCAGCGCGTGGCTGGGAGATAATTCTAGCGACGGATTACAGTAACTTTCTGTTTGCAATTCTGCCGCCTGGGGCATTCGTCGGCATGGGTTTAATCATTGCAATCAAAAATGTGATTGACGCGAAAATCGCGCAACGCAAAGCACAGCAAAACCAGACAAGTGCTGGCTCCAAGCGGGTTAGGGTAACAGGTCATATCTCCTAGGTTATTAGCAGCAAATTTGAGCATTTCAGAAATCTTGTACTAGACTCACTCCAGAATTCGGGATCGAATATGGACTGTTTATGAGTGCCCAAAAAATCGTTGTTTTTCATGCACCAGGAAAAACGCCCTCAAGCTATGACCATAACATCGGTCAATTAGAGGGTGCCGTGCACTTTGATTTGCCTGTTGGTACGAAGGACTTCGCTTCAAACGACCACGTTGCCAAGAGCATAGAGCATCTTCCGCATGCCATACTGTTCGACATTATTGAGGGGGTCGATTATCACTCTCTCGTCTCCTATCTGGATGGCCAGTTAAAAGATTCACGACCGACGATGCTCGGCATGGTCGACAACGCATTAGAAGGCAAGCCTTGTAATGTACTCACAAAACTCCCACTAGATAGCTACCTTGGAACAGACTGGGACAAAGAACGCATTCAGCACAAGTTACAAACCTTCATTCAACACAAACAGCATAATGAAGATCTCCAAGAACAGCTCAAATCGACGACAGACACAGCGTTGACTGCGATGCGGGCCGCTTCTGAAATTGGCCTATTGATGCAGTTGGTCGAGTGGCTGCAGGAATCATCGAGTACCGATGATGTCGCCAATGCGTTATTTCGTCTTTGCGGCAGCATGGAGTTAACAGCCTATTCTTTAATCGTGGATAACACGCGACGAACCTATTTCCCACACGATGCCGTGCACGAGGCCGCGAAAAAAATCATGGATGAAGCGCTGACGAGTGATATTCGAGTGCTATCAAGAAATCGCATATTGGTGTTTCGGTTGGATTACTTGGTTTTATTGGTTACCAATGCCCCTTGGGAGGATCAGGAAAAATATGGCCGATTGCGTGACATCTTACTTCAAGGTGCCGCGCTTGCCGAAGCCAAAGCACGAACGATCACCGTCAACAATCTAATCAATAGCCAGCATACGCAAGTCACCTCGATCATGGACATGATCAAATCGGTGTCCGCCGAAACGCAAATGTACGCCCGCGACATTATGAAAAACCTGTCCGATGAGCTGCATATCGCAGCTATGACTCTCGACCTGACGGAAGAACAAGAAGCAAAGCTTTTAGAGCTATCGAGTGACGCGTTCGAGTCAATGGAAGTGCTTTATCAAAACAGCGATGCTTTGGAACATCACTTCCACAGTCTCATCAGCTCTATCACAGCCGTAGAAGCACTAACTAAGAACGAGGTGAAAAAAACAGAACCAGAACTAGAAAGTAACGACGACGTCGAACTCTTCTAATAAGCTACCCGAAATCTACTCAATTTCGCATCGACAAGCAGCAATTTGAACATTGCATGACAACCCTGTCACGTTCGTCCCAAAACCGGCTTGATCACTCCACATACTGTTTGTAGGATAGCCCGCTGTACGTTTGCCGTTTCACTATTACGGCATTTAGGTGAACCAGAGGTCTTCAATGAAGAAGTGGATTGTGGGAAGTGTGGTTGCGCTATCCGTGCTGACAAGCGGATGCTCGTCTTTTCAAAAGGAACGCGACCTCGAACTATATCTAGTAGGTGCGGGATTAACCTATGCGGTTGGTAAGCATCTTTGTCGAACCAGTGATCATGAGGAAAAGTGTGGCGTTGGCGCAGCGGCCGCTTTCGTTATTTGGTATTAGTCATCTTGTTCCGGCTGAGAAGCCCATTCTTTTAGCCGAGAATTTTCCCGTAAGTGCGCTGCTAAAACATCCGCCCAATACGTCAGAGCCGCTTCATACTGGCCAGTGCACTCCCGTCGATCAAATACTGGCGCTGCGGTTTCTTCCGAGTCATAAGCTTTCATGACACACAACACTTGCATTAATCGGTACTCGTCTGCCTCAAATTCAGTTTTGAATCTCTGAGACTGTATTGATGGTGCAGCACGGTCAATCAATAAGAACTCTTCTGCGGCATCGAGCAAATAAGGCTGATCAACCACTGAACTTTCAAGAAGCATGACAGTCACCAATGCATCGATACGCTCTGCATCCCAGCCCACAATCTTTAATTCCAAATCAATGACCACTCCCCGAATAAGCTCACTCATCAAATAAAACTGCAAAGCCGCAGAGAGTATTGACTGCTGAACACCTTCTTGCTGAGGAAATCGCGCCTTCAGATCATCAAACGCACGATAGATATTCGAGAGGGGAACGACGACCAAACGGGCATCCGGATCATAGTAACCATATGGGCGTTCTGACACTTCTATGAACATCGCCTCTTGCAACGCAATCTCTTCAAAGACCAATTGTCGCAATGGCCGCTCAAAGTCGGCTCCCAAACGCTCAAACAGTTTTTCGTGATCGAGCGACATAGCTTGCTCGCTCCATCGAACAAGCGGCTCTTCTGCGACCGCCCCCTCTTGAGCAACCGTAACCTGCACAGTCCATAACAAGCCTGCTACGCCGCACAAAAGGCAGAGTACGATCTTTCTTGAGAGCTCATACACGCACAAATGCCCTCTACCCTTTCAATAGCCGTGCCGCATCCTTGGCAAAATAAGTCAAAATAGCATCGGCACCCGCTCGCTTGATACAAAGTAACGACTCAAGAATCACCTTGTCTTTGTCGAGCCAGCCGTTTTCAAACGCAGCGACGTGCATCGCATACTCACCACTGACCTGATAGACAAAAGTCGGTGCGCGTAATTCCGTTTTAACGCGCTGAACAATGTCTAAATAGGGCATGCCTGGTTTGACCATCACCATATCGGCGCCCTCTTGCAAATCCATTGCCGCTTCGTGAATCGCTTCATCGCTGTTTGCTGGATCCATCTGATACGACTTCTTATCAGCTTTACCGAGATTAGCGGCTGAACCGACGGCATCCCGAAAAGGGCCATAGTAAGCCGATGCATATTTCGCCGCATAGGAAAGAATCGCCGTTTCAGTAAAGCCTGCAACTTCAAGGCCCTGACGAATCGCCGAGATACGGCCATCCATCATGTCAGACGGCGCAACAATATCGGCACCAGCCTCAGCATGGGATAACGCCTGTTTTACCAATACGTCGACCGTAGCGTCATTCAGAACATACCCGTTTTTATCGATCAAACCATCCTGTCCATGGCTGGTAAACGGATCCAAGGCAACATCTGTAATCACCGCTAGTTCAGGAACCTCCGCTTTCAAGGCTCGCACCGCGCGTTGCGCCAATCCATCTGGATTGAATGCCTCTCGGGCATCATCTGACTTGGCTTCCAAAGGCGTGACCGGAAATAATGCAATAGCAGGGATACCTAGCTCGCGTAACTCCTTAGCTTCAGAGACGAGTAGATCAATACTCATTCTCTCGATCCCAGGCATTGAAGCCACATTTTCACGCACAGATTCACCCTCAATCACAAACATTGGGTAGATTAAATCGGCTGCATGCAAAGTATTCTCTGCCACCATTCGTCGCGTTGATTCTTGAAAACGCAGCCTGCGCAACCGTGTATTTGGAAATTGACGAGAAAGAGGGAAAACCAAAAAGACCTCCAGAGCCTATAAAAAGATTGTTGGATAAAGTTCGCGGAACTAAGATCCTAGCGTCTAGTCTTATAGTATGAATCATCCTCAATTAAAGAGCACCTTATGCCCCTTAAAAAGATACTGCTCGCGCTTGTTGTCATTACAGCAATCGCTGCTTTCTATGGCCTCGGTTTAGATCAGTACCTAAACTTAGAGAATTTCTTAGCACAACGTGATGCCATCCTTGAGTATCAAGCAGAGAATCCCTACCAATCGGCATTGTCATTTTTTGCCCTGTATATTGCGATAACTGCTTTTTCTTTACCTGCTGCAACACTCATCACCCTAGCAGCGGGGGCTATTTTTGGTCTATGGCAAGGCGTGCTTCTGGTTTCTTTCGCGAGCACGATTGGCGCCAGTCTTGCCTTTCTAATGGCACGCACCTTATTCAGAGACAGCGTGCAGGAGCGGTTCAAAAGCAGCTTCGAGAAAATAAACAGTGGCGTTGAGCGCGAGGGTGCATTTTATCTATTTGGACTTCGACTCGTTCCGATCTTCCCTTTTGTTGCCGTTAACCTGTTGATGGGTTTGACCAATATTCGCTTAAGCCAATATTTTTGGGTAAGCCAACTAGGCATGCTTCCTGGAACAATTGTCTATGTAAATGCCGGAACACAACTCGCAGAGCTAGATTCTCTAGCCGGTATCGCATCACCTGCAATGCTATTGTCATTTGCAGCACTCGGCATCTTCCCGATTATCGCAAAACGCGCACTGGAACGACTCAAAGCGCGGCGAGTCTACAAGGGATACTCCAAGCCGAAACAGTTCGATTCAAATCTAGTCGTGATCGGCGCAGGCTCCGCAGGTCTAGTGAGTGCTTATATTGCTGCGGCCACTAAAGCAAAGGTGGATCTCATCGAGCGCCACAAAATGGGTGGCGACTGCCTCAATACAGGTTGCGTGCCTAGCAAAGCGCTGATTCGATCCGCTAAAATCAAACATTACGCCGACACAGCCGCGCAATATGGTGTACAAATCGACAATGCTTCAGTTGACTTTCAGCAAGTAATGGAGCGAATCCAAGACGTCATTCAAAAGATTGAGCCTCACGATTCGGTTGAGCGATATACGGGTCTCGGTGTTAATTGTATTCAGGGTAGCGCCCAGATCATTGACCCATGGCATGTCAAAGTGGATGGCAAGACCATTGCGGCGAAAAATATCATCATTGCAACCGGCGCAAGGCCGGCCATGCCCGAGATATTGGGCCTTAACTCAGATCTTGCTTATAACTCCGATACCATCTGGAATTTACGCCAACCACCCAAAGCAATGATTGTCGTAGGAGAGGGGCCTATAGGGTGCGAGCTTGCGCAAAGCTTTCATCGGCTTGGTATCAACGTCACACTCGTCGGCCGAAATGACACGGTACTGCCGCGCGAAGACAGTGATATGGCGAGCCTAGTACAAAGCAAGATGCTGAGTGAAGGTATGAAATTGGAAATGGGCTTTGATGCCGTCGAGGCGAAGCCCCATCCCGAGGACCCAAGCAAACAACTTCTGGTGGCGAAATCGAAAAGTGAGCAAGTCATTGAACTGGAATTCGACTGTATATTATTTGCCGTAGGCCGGATTGCGAATACCAAAGGATTCGGGCTGGAGAACCTAGGCATCGAGAACAACGACAGAGGTACGCTGCAAGTCAATGAGTATCTGCAGACGAAGTTCCCTAACATATACGCCTGCGGTGACGTTGCTGGCCCGTACCAACTTACACACGCGGCTTCACATCAAGCCTGGTATGCGTCGGTCAACGCACTATTCGGCGGCCTTAAACGCTTTAAGGCGGACTATCGAGTCATCCCTTGGGCAACGTTTACCGATCCCGAAATTGCGCGAGTAGGCTTGAGTGAATTTGAAGCTCAAGAAGCAGGGATTGCATATGAAGTACACCGCTACGGCATTGACGATCTCGACCGCGCAATCGCAGACAACGTCGCTTATGGACAGATTAAAGTTCTAACGGTTCCAGGCAAGGATAAAGTGCTCGGCGCTTGCATCGTTGGGCACCATGCCGGTGATCTAATTACGGAATTTGTGACCGGTATGAAGCATGGCCTTGGGCTAAATAAATTGCTAGGCACCATTCATATCTACCCCACGTTAGCAGAGGCAAATAAATATCTGGCAGGGGAGTGGAAGCGCGCGAATGTGAGTGATCGAACGATGTCGTTGCTAGCCCGCTTCCATAAGTGGACTCGCAGCTAGCATGCGTATCTAGGTAATCTTGTAGATTTTAAATTAGCCAAGGACTGGCAACAATCCACCGAATGCAATGCCACCAGACATAATGAAGCAGCAAGCGCCAAATGCCTGTGATAAGCGCACGCGGGCTGCTTGTTTCTTGTCATGAAGCGTTCGGCACCAATGCTTGAACGCTGTCGGCTCTTTCAACCAATAACGCGCACTACCACCATCAACATCAAGCGTTTGCAAAGCAATGTTCTGATCCTGATCTCGCTTAAATCGGACGATCACGAATAAACAGGTCGCAACAACAAAAGAAGCAACAATAATATGCAAAGGACCAATGCCTGAATCAGGTACCAGTGCAGACAAAAACAAGCCGCCAATCAAGATTGCCAACATAGCACTCAACAAAAGAAATGTTCGACAGTTGCGCAATTCAGTGCGTCGAGATTTAGAGACGTGCAGTTTAATTTTATCACCGATGTGGAATCGATTTGCCGCCAGCTCATCAATGCACGTAAACACAATAGGGCCTTGTTCAGTTTTATATTCTAAAACGGGATAGTAACCACTTTTGGTCCCAGAACGAGCATTAGAAGGGAGAAACACGTGTTGGATAGATTTAACGGAAGCATTGACCTGATGCGTGCTTTTCAAAAAGCGTACATAGTCTCGCGTTAACAACAGGCCCGCGACAGCCATCGTACTTGCCATGGCAATATTGTAAAACTCAACCAGCATTCACTACTCACTACAATCAAAGAAGGTACAGCTCATTGAGACTTTTTAGTCTTTCTTATTTGAGCGCAATTTGTCTTTTGCTTTGTTAATACTACGTGTAGCTATTTAACTTTGTCGGCTTAGCTCACAGACGAAACGAGACCCAAGTCCCATTTCGAGTTTGGGGATTATGCGTACAAAAGACAGGCAATGCAAGCACAAATAACCCTACGGTGCAGGGATAGCAGGCATAAAAAAAGCGCGTTAGGAGGCGCGCTTACATGGGTACTACTTTAACTTATTGCTGGTCTGAAAAAACGATACTTCGCGGTCTCGCCTAGATAGGCGTTGAACCATAAGTCATATTCGGCTTTTTAGGAGGATCAGCTCGGACGTTGTCAGCAATCTTACTTACATTACCACCACGCTGCAGAAATTCAGCGACGTCAGAATTCAATTGCTGGCGAACGTTATTACGAATTGTGACCGGAGACTCGCTAGAACAAACAGCGAGCGGCCCATTGGCTTGCTGAGACATAATGACACCTTCATTTTTACCCGCACGGTAAATATTTAGTTGCAATAAATGATCGCCACATCTTTGTACGGCGTTTCGTTTTATTAATTAAGCCCCTCGATCTTTAAAGTCAGAGTTTGGTAGCACTCTTAATAGACTTTCTGCCAAGTTAAGCTTACAACCTAAATATAAAGCACATTCTAGCTTTTGCAAGGTAAATGCTTGTTTTTAATGCTTTAACATTAATTCATATGTTGTCAGACGTAGTGAAATGTAACCCAACTATTGATTTTAAGTGGTTTTTCGTAGCACCCCGAGCAGAGCGCTGAAACTGAGCTAAGGTTAGTTTATAGCGCATGAGAAATGGCTACGCGCTAACACCTCTCCAATGCCATTTCTCAAATCCCTAGTTGTTATAAAACTATTCGGGCTTCCTTTTGGAAGCCCTTTTTTTTGCACTTATTCCGTTTAGTCTTTTAAAGACAGATGACTGATATCGGGTGTCACGGGCACCTTTTCTTCTTTTTTCTCGCCCAAATCACTACCTGCTGGCGCAACACTAAGATTGTCTTGCATGACAAGCTCAGGCATCACTACCTCCTCTTTATGATCCGCAAGATCTACACCCGCCGGTTCCACGCTCAAATCAACATTCGCTAATAGCGCATCCACTTTTTCACCAGCAACATTAAGCCGCTCTGCGCTCTCTGGATCAACCGCCTGAGCGCGCATTGACGGAGCGCTCGTTGATTTCGGCTCGGGTTCTGATTGCCATGATTCCGGTCGCGGAGCCGATGTAAATTGCGCTCTTGGAGGTTCTTGAGCTTTGGGTGCGTTATCCGCGGCTGTCTGTACAGAAGTATTTGACGCGGAATTTGATTCGAGCTTGCAGACCGCACCCCGGGCTTTCAGAGCCGCTAAATACTTCTCACCTGTCGCAGAATCGAGTTTGGATTTAAGTACGACTCGCTGACCAGCGAACATTTTCTCTATTTGGGCGGGGCTTGCTTTGAAAAGCTGCCCAAGTTTTATTTTGCAATCGTCCAGTTCGGCGCCTGGCGCGAGCTCTCCGTAAAAGGCTAGCTCGTACTCCTCTGAAGACATACGCTCCTCCTTACTCACAGTGTCATTGGTTAATTCTAGTCGCTATTCGTCTCAAACCCTCATACAATTTCGACCGTCGGTTCCCCGACGCAAGCATCAGCTCTGCGCATTTAGTCTTTCGCGAAAAGTACTCAACTTCAGCAAATGTAGTAGGATCGAAAACCAAGCTCACTTAAATACGACCGACCCGATAATAAACATTCAAGGCTTCGATAATTTCTTCCGCAGCGGCAAAGTTCGAGCCCCAAAGACATGCCAACCGATTAAAGAGATCCACACAGCGGTCAATAACGCCAACCAGCACCGGAATGCATACGATAAGCGCTCAGCATAAGCATTGGGAACAATAATTGATTAAGCCCGCCTAACTTGAGATTAAACCACTATTTTTTCTTGGCACGAGGGTGAGTCGAATCGTAAACCTCCGCTAAATGTTGGAAATCTAAATGCGTGTAGACTTGCGTTGTCGAAATATCGGCATGACCCAGTAACTCTTGGACCGCTCGCAGATCTTGGCTTGCCTCGAGCATATGACTCGCAAAGCTGTGGCGAAGAGTATGCGGCGAAATTTTCCCCTCAAGCCCTTTATACTGAATCCACTTTTTCAACCGTGCCTGCACGGAACGCCGGCTAATACGTCGCCCTTGCTGGCTAACAAAGAGCGCGTTCTCTTGTGGCCGGGCATCCAAGCGAAACGCCAACCACTCCTGAATAGCCGACACCGCTTTATTACCCACAGGAAGCACACGTTGCTTGTTCCCTTTTCCCGTTACGCGCAGCTGCTGAGAATTCATATCTAAATGGGGAAGATCAATGCTGACCAGCTCCGATAAACGCAGTCCGGAAGAGTAGAATAACTCAAACATAGCGTGATCACGGATCTCGTGCCACTCACCATAATCGCCATCGAGCATGGTAGAAACTTCTTCAATACCAAGCGTTCTGGGGAGTCTGGTTCGTGCCTTTGGGCTTGGTACCCCGTCGCCAGGATTGTCTGCAAAGCCCTTATGCCTTTGCAGATAGCGGTAAAAGCTACGAATCGATGAAAGGTGCCGCTGGACGCTTTTTCCTGCCAAGCCCTCAAGCTTGAGCTCAGAAATATAAGCACGCACAGCTGCATGCGTCACTTTCGACCATTCATTAAACGAACAGCCCTCTAACCAAACTCGAAACCGGGCTAGATCACGGGCATAGTTGCTTAGGGTTTGACTGGAATAGTGCCGAACGCTGTGCAGGTATTCGATATATTGATCTACTAATTCCTGCACAAGACGCTCCGCGCGATATTAATCCAAAAGAGAGGGCACTTTCTCAGCGTGCAAAGCGCTCTTTGAGCGAGATAACAGTGCCGGGAGTAGTCGCGTAATGAAGTCACTAATGTAGGAGAGGAACAACGACCCCATTGAGGAATCAAAATGCGCTGGATCTTTACTTGCTATGCTAAAAACGCCATAAAGCGTGTCGTTTCGCAACGGGATGAGCGCGGCTGAACCGACCTCTTTTGCCTGCTGTTGAAACAAAAAATCGAGTTGCTTGTCCGTAAATCGACCACAAATGGCGCCCTGACTATCAACCACCGTGCCTAACTCATCGCGCGCAGTTTGCTCGCTGACGATGTGAAGGTTTGCTGCTGGATAATCATCCGGGTCACCGAACACGACCACCCGAGCGAAGTCGATTTTCTCGTCATCTTTGAAAGCAGCCTGGATAACATATTCAATCTCGTCCAGACTTTTGACATCCATCATATCGAGCAACAAGCGCTTACTTTTCTCGAAGTGCTTATCATTCTGCTGCGCGGCTTCGACAAGCTCATGTAACTGCGTGCGCAGTTCATCACGATGTTCACGAAAAACCTGTACCTGGCGCTCGCCAAGAGAGATTGCAGAGCCACTTTTATGTGGCAAACGCAGCTCATCCAGCAAGTATTCATGAGTAACAAAGAAGTCAGGATTGTCGCGCAAAAAGCTGACGACGGCGTCTTCGCTGAGAGGCTGTGTTTGGGTTTGATTGTTTACATCAGTCATTGTCTTTCACTTGTTCGTGTGCCGGTTATCGATATCAGATTCGAACCTGGCCTTTATATACAGTCACAGCAGGCCCAACCATAATTAAGTTGTGCCCTCGTCCTTGCCATTCAATATTTAGATTTCCACCCGGTAGCTTCACCTCAACCGGACTTTGTAATAAACCGCGCTCGATACCTGCAACAACAGCGGCACATGCGCCTGTTCCGCACGCAAGAGTCTCTCCTGAACCTCGCTCATACACTCTTAACTTAATAAAGCGCGCATGCACAACTTCCATAAAACCAATGTTCGCCTTGTTCGGAAAACGCGGGTGACTCTCTAGAACCGGCCCAAGCCGATCAACGTCTGCCGTCGCAACGTCATCAACAAGCAGAACACCATGAGGATTTCCCATGGAAACCGCTGATAACTCAACGGCTTCACCCTCTAAGTCTAGCTGATAGCTGGCATGCTGCTCATCTGAAACAAAGGGCACGGCGTCGGGCTCTAGAACAGGCTCCCCCATATCGACACGCACACGACCATCATCTTGAATAAAAAGTTCAATATCGGCATTCGATGTCTCAACGCGAACCACCGACTTATCCGTCAGTCCTTGCTCGCGGACGAACACCGCAAAACAGCGTGCGCCATTACCGCATTGCTCGACCTCTGAACCATCTGAATTGAAGATTCGGTATTTGAAATCCATGTCGGGCTTACTGGGCGGCTCAACGAGAAGCATTTGATCGAAACCAATACCCATCCGGCGATCTGCTAGTCGGCGAACCTGTTCGGGTCTGAAAAACGCATGCTGACTAATCATATCAACGACCATAAAGTCATTGCCTAGACCATGCATTTTTGTAAATTCAACGATCATGCGTCTTACTCTTCAAATGGGCGTTCAAGGCGAATTTGATCTTCAAACGTTTCTCGCTGGCGTGCTACAAAAACACGATCACCATCCACCACTAACTCAGACGCTCTATTGCGGGAGTTGTAATTGGAGCTCATCGCAAAACCATAGGCTCCAGCCGATCGAATCGCGAGCAAATCGCCTTCTTCGATATTCAGCTCTCGCTCTTTACCCAAAAAGTCGCCTGTCTCACAGATTGGACCAACGACATCATAACGCTTAGCCTGCCCTGCACCTCGAGGGACCACAGGCACAATCTCTTGCCACGCACTATACAAAGACGGTCGCATCAAATCATTCATGGCCGCATCAACAATCGCGAAGTTTTTCTCTTCGTTGTTTTTCAGATACTCAACACGCGTCAACAAGACACCGGCATTCGCCGCGATAGATCGACCCGGTTCCATAATGATGGTCAGATTACGGCCCTCAAGTTTCTTCAGCACTTCCGTCACATAGCTTTCTGGCGCAGGGGGCTGTTCATCTGCGTAGCGAACGCCAAGTCCGCCGCCGATATCAAGATGCTCTAGCTCAATCCCGGCCTCAGCCAGCTGATCAATCACCAGCAACACGCGTTCAAGAGCATCTAGAAATGGCTTTGTTTCCGTGAGCTGCGACCCAATATGACAGTCTATGCCGGTGACCCGGATTCCCTCCAGTTGCGCCGCTTTTTTGTATATCTCATAGGCGGAATCAATCGAGACACCAAACTTGTTGTCCTTCAGCCCCGTTGAAATATACGGGTGCGTATTTGCATCCACGTCCGGGTTGACCCGCAAAGAAACAGGCGCCTGCATATTCATTGCCATTGCAACATCATTCAGCTGATACAACTCTGACTCAGACTCGACGTTAAAACAGTGAACGCCGGCTTTGAGAGCCTCAGCCATTTCGTCCGCCTGCTTTCCTACACCAGAAAACACCACCTTCGACGGATCGCCACCTGCTGCGATTACTCGGCGCAACTCACCAATGGAGACGATATCGAAGCCTGAACCAAGCTTGGCTAAAATACTCAAAACCGCGAGATTAGAATTCGCTTTAATGGCATAACAAATGAGATGGGGATAGTCACCAAAGGAACGATCATATGCATGATAATGACGCTCTAGCGTTGCTCGGGAGTATACGTAAGTCGGTGTGCCATACTCCTCAGCGATATCACTGAGGGCGGCATCTTCTGCAAACAGTTGGCCCTGTTTTGAAACAAAATAATCCATAACCTAACGACCGCGCTTACGCGCAGCGTACCTTAATTTTCGAGTGATGGCTCCGATTGAGACTGCTCAGTCGACTCATCTGATGCTCGTTCATCGCTAGGCATATACAAGGCGCCTTTTTGCCCACATGCGCTCAATACGGTTATAAACAGTATTGCCAAAACAAGTCGCGCAGGAGAGAGCATAAACGAATTCCCAAATAGTCTATTGCGGATACCGAAGTTTGGGCTCGATTATAGCTTGTCACTGATGCAAAGACTAACGCTTAGATCCTTGCCATTAGGTAATCTGAAGGCCTTTGATACCGACTTCAAAATCAAGAAACACCTTTAGATAATCGAGCGTTCCAAAACCCTGCGCTTCGTTGCGGAGCATGCCTAACGGATCTGCAGGAAAACTCACATCAACCAGCTTCAAAGGAACTGACTCTTTGCTTCGCATTTTACGATAGAAATGATCCAGCGCAGAAAGCTGCTGCTCTCCATATTCGGCGACGCTAAAATCACGCCCCTGCAAGCTCAAGTCAAAATGCATGACATCTCCATCTATCACACCCATTGCATGCACAGCTTCGGTTTGCACTAAATCAATACGTTTGATGCGCTTTATTCGAAAATCGCCGTCAGAAGGCGTCATGGAGTAGAGAATAATACTCGGCATGCTGACAAATGCCTGTGCACTCACGCTAAGCTGCCTGCGCTCAACGACCGTCGATAGAAAGTTAAATATGGATGATTGAAAAACGACCTCCTCCTGTCGCGGAAGCAGGTATTCCAAAACACTTCCACGCTCGTCCAGCACGCATAAGTGAATCGCCTCTGCAGTGAATTGATAAAACACCTGCACCACCTCAGCTTCATCCTGCGCCAGAACAGCACGAAGCATCAAAGAAGATTCAAGCGCGTAACTATCCAATTTGATAGGCTGATAGCTTAGCTCTGTACGTTGCAATCGCTCCATAAGCATCTGACGATTCGCATGACGTTCAAAACGGAACTGCTCTTCTACGCGCTGAATGACATAGAACGCCTCACCAATTTCAAGCACATAACGCAAATCCTGCAACTCGCCTTCCACAAAGAAAAGTGCGCGCGCTTCGTAAAACAACGTTTTCACGCGGGTCTCGATAGCGGAAGAACGGAAAGCACTAAAACAACGCACAATTAGCTGTAATGCCTCGTCACCCTGTTCCAAACATAGCTGCAAATACGCCTGTAGATTTTGCATCAAGGTCTCGCCCACTTCATACCGTACAGCTGATATCTCACCCCAACTATTCAGCACAACCTGATCAATAGTGGACACAAGATTGAGCCGCTCGGAGCTGTAGCTCAGCGAATCGGTTCGATCGCTAATTCGACGCATCAGCTCGTCTTCGTCCTCCCCAGCCTGCGCACCAAGATTTACTAAAAGCAAAATATGCGAAACCTTGGCCGAGGTCTCATAAGCACTTTGCGGGACATAAGGCAGTGGCAGCGGGTAAACTTGCTCTAAGGTGTCTAAAGCACTATGCACATCGCGAATAGTAACTGCGCGCGCTCCCGGAACCACACTCAGACGGGTTGATCTTGTAGCAATACCATTAAAGTACAGCCAAGCCAGCAGCTCTACGAGACTAGAACTTTTTCTGAGCGGCTGGCTATATGCTGCATCTGCACTGCTCGCAAGATTCTTGTACAACAGCCAAGCGTTGCTATCTGAGGAGAACTCCTGACTACTGCCATGGTGAATGGCTAAATTCTCTTCCCAAATATTGGGCGTAATACCGAGATTTACGATCTCAATTTTGCCCGCCTTACGCTGAAAAACCGCATAAAGCTTTCGACCAAGCAATGACATATCCTGCTGAGTGATAGAACTTTCTATCGCATTAGCTCTGGCATAACTTGTTAAAAAACGATACGCATTGGTCAGTTCTGACAACAAGGCCTGCCGCTCTTCGAGGACTTGCGTCACTTTCCAGTCATATCGCTCATCTAAATGCGCTAACTCTCCCTTACCCCAACCCCATTGCGCAACTTGCTGCTCCATAAACATCCGCTGCCAAGAAGCGACTCGCGGCTTAACGGCTCGCGAGAGCTTTTTATTCACCTTTAAATAAAAGCTCTTTCGCACCAACTCCAAGCGCTTTTCCTCCTGCTGCCTGCGCAAGTAACTCTCGAGTCGGCGGTATAGCATAAAGTACGGATCAAGTTCGCTAGGCTCTAGCTCGTCTTCGTAAACCGCCTGTTTGAACTCGACACTTAAACAGGGGTACTCGGGCAACTCGCGCGCATAGACCTCCGCCAATAATAGCTTCAGTGCTGACTTATAGGGAGACTCAAGGCTCTTATACAACTGCCACAGGCCGGCTCCAATAAGCTCGCTTTTGGGAATGGTATGAGTACTACCAAAATCTAAGACATCGGCTTCTTTTACAAAACGGTTGCCAAGCAATAATTGCGTAATTTCAGCGTAACTGCCTTCTGCATCTGGAGGAACAAGCCACCACAACGGGTAACGACCCGTCAAAAGAATCGCGGTGCGATAAAACTCATCCAGCAATAAAAAATGCTGTGCTGAACCACTACTTTCCTTGTCCATCGCGGGAGCAGCCTGGCCCTGTTTAAATCGCTCTGCGCACATTACAAACGTGTGCAGCTCCAACCCTTCCTTATTTGCCCAATCATCAATCTTGCGCGCTTTGGCTGCCAAGATCTGCTCTTGATCTGCGTTAAGAGAAGGGTCAACACACAACCATGCATCTACATCGCTCGCCTCGGAATGCGCTAAGGTACCCGAGCTGCCCATGATAAAAAGCGCCTGAATCTGAGCCTTGTGTCGACGGTCCTGTTTGTAGCGGAAAGTTCTGCTAAAGCCCGCTGCTATAGAGAGCACCACTTTGTCTGGTGCATACCCCGAAACACCCCGCGGAGCATCGCGCGAAACATAACCAGGCAGAAGAGGGTGATTGACTTGATACAAAAGAGGAATAAGACGAAGAATGTCCGCCTGCTTACTTGGCAGGCTTTCGTAGGTGCGATCAAGCCGGCGCTGATTTACAAGTAAAAAGCGATCACGTATTTGCCTCAACAGTTTTCTGTCGACGCCATCGGAGTAATCGGCTGTTATGATTCGCTTTTTAGTTAAGGACATGGCTGCGCTGATCAAATAGGCAAAGGGCTGCCATCACAGCAGCCAAATACACGGGTTTATTGCTTGATAAGCAAATCAAACAAGAACCGTTCCAAAACTAAGCAATACTCTCACGACAGCCCTATCGCTTATCAAGCTCCTCAAAAACTCGATCCGCCGCTGCAAGAACCTGAGCAGGCGCCGTGCCACCGATATGATCGCGAGCATTGACCGATCCTTCCAGCGTAAGCACATCAAACACGTCATCTTGGATGGTATCGCTAAATTGCTGCAATTCCGACAGTGACATTTCAGAAAGGTCTTTCGCTTCAGCAATTCCAAACGCAACCGCTTTACCAACGACCTCATGCGCATCTCGGAACGGCATGCCTTTAACGACAAGATAGTCAGCCAAGTCTGTCGCCGTTGAAAACCCCTTTAGTGCAGCGCTCCGCATGTTCTCAGACTTCACCTGCAAGGCCGGAACCATATCCGCATAAGCCCGCAAACACCCTTTAACGGTATCCAAAACATCAAACAAGGGCTCCTTGTCTTCCTGATTGTCCTTGTTATAAGCAAGCGGCTGCGACTTCATCAACATCAACAACGAAATCAAATGTCCTGTGACACGACCACTTTTACCACGAACCAATTCAGGTACATCGGGGTTTTTCTTCTGCGGCATAATCGAAGACCCTGTGCAGAAACGATCAGGGAGATCAATAAAATCAAACTGTGCAGAGGCCCATAAAATCAGCTCTTCTGAAGCGCGCGAAAGATGCATCAACAACAAGCTTGCGAAAGAACAAAATTCAATAGCGAAATCGCGATCACTTACTGAATCCAAACTGTTGTAGCTTGGACGATCAAAACCAAGCAGTTGCGCCGTCATTTCCCGATCTATGGGGTAGCTGGTTCCAGCGAGTGCAGCCGCACCCAGTGGCATGATATTTACCCGCTTGCGACAATCCATCAACCGCTCGTAATCACGCTGTAGCATTTCATTCCATGCAAGCACATGATGACCAAACGTTACCGGCTGCGCGGTTTGCAGGTGGGTAAAGCCAGGCATGATGGTCGCAGCTTCGCGCTTCGCCAAACCGGCGATGCCCTGCTGAAGACGCGTAAGTTCTGTGGCGATAAAATCGATCTCATCACGCAAATACAAACGTATGTCGGTTGCCACTTGATCATTACGCGAGCGACCTGTGTGCAATTTCTTACCCGTAATGCCAATCTTTTCGGTCAGCTTGGCTTCGACATTCATATGCACATCTTCAAGTGCGATAGACCACTCAAAATCACCAGATTCAATATCCGACCGCACTTCCTGCAAGCCCTGCACGATTTGGTCACGCTCTTCTTCGGTTAATACACCCACTTTTGCAAGCATGGTTGCGTGCGCAATCGAGCCCTGAATATCGTGAAAATACATACGCTGGTCGAACTGTACGGATGCGGTGAACTCTGCCACAAAGGCGTCAGTTGGTTCACTAAAACGACCACCCCAGGACTGGTTGGTCGAACTCGAATCATTGCTCATGCTGAATAACCCATCTACACTGAATAATTGTTCACTGCGACCGTCCAACAACGCGAACGGCCAGATTTAAGGCGGCGAAGTATAACATGAATCAAAAGGCACCTGCGCCTAATAGCAGACCATTCAACAAGAGTTTTATACCCAACCTCTGCGATCCGCAGAATTTGTTCATTGTCATATTGAGCGTACAGATTCTCGCCTTCGTGATTACGTTAATAAAGTCGCATGAGGTTTTGTTAAATTGGCAAATCTTGGGCTTTACATCGCTAACCTTGCATTGCATAGGCTTGAGCGCGAGCGCCACGCTTTGCCTGCTACGAAAATATATTGGCGAGCGCGGCATTATCACTCAAGCAGCCTTTGCGCTGAGTATCGTACTTATACTTTCTGCATTTTTTAGCTGGCTCGGCGCACGATTTCTGGCATATGAAAGCCCGCAAGGCGCTCTTTTCATCGCCAGAAACACCTTAATTGCGGCGCTCACCTGCGGCCTCTTTCTTCGTTATGCATACCTGGACTTTCTAGCTAAGCAGCGTGAAAAAGCGGAACTTAGCTCGCGCATCGAAGCTCTACAGTCCCGAATTCGCCCGCATTTTTTGTTTAACAGCATGAACAGCATCGCTAGCCTTATCAGCAGCAAGCCAGAACAAGCCGAGAACGCAGTGCTCGATTTATCAGAGCTGTTTCGCGCAACGCTGAACACAAAAAACAGCTATGTCACGATCCGAGAAGAACTTAAGCTCTGCGAAAAATACCTAAATATAGAAGGCTTACGCCTTGGAGAAAGACTCAAGCTCGAGTGGCAAATTGAAGATCAGGTACTGAATTTCCTGATCCCTCCACTTACACTCCAGCCATTGGTCGAAAATGCAATTTACCACGGCATACAGCCCATACCAGAGGGAGGCACAATTCGCTTCGAAGCGTATCTGAAACAAAAAACCATCTATCTTCTTATTTCTAATCCAGTTTCCAGTAAAGAGCAGACGCGTCATGGCAATCAAATTGCTCTTGGTAATATTGCTGACCGCCTCGCTGCGCTGTATTCCGATCAAGCCCTGATCAAAACCAGCAAACTGGACGATGTATTTACAACCACTCTGCGCCTGCCTGCGCGGACATCCAGATAATAGAACTCGCATGCATACTGAACTCACTGTACTCATTGCCGATGACGAAAGCCTAGCCAGAGATAGGCTCACTCGCATGATCGAAAGCATGGAGGGATTTCGTGTTATTGCTCAAGCAGAAAACGGTCGACATGCCATCGAGCTCTCACGAGAGCATCATCCAGATTTAGCATTACTCGATATTCGAATGCCGGATATTGATGGCATCGAAGCTGCGAGGGTCATCGCAGACCTTGAACCGCCACCAGCCATTATTTTTTGCACTGCATATGATGAATATGCCCTCAAAGCGTTTCAGGCAAACGCCGTCGGTTATTTGCTCAAACCAGTGAGAAACGAAGAACTCGCTCACGCCTTGAAGCAGGCGAAAAAGCTTAGCCTGGCCCATCTAAAAAGCCTAGATGAGTTACATCAAGAAGAGCAGAACGAAGAGTCTTTCATCGCGAACACCTGGAATGGCCAAGAACGACTTCCCCTGCAAGACATCCTTTTATTTAGAGCGGATCACAAATATCTTAGCGTTATACATAAAAACGGAGAAACACTAAGCAATCAAACGCTTAAAGAACTAGAACAGCAGTATGAAGATGTTTTCATCCGCACGCATCGCAGCACACTCGTTAACATACGACACATTAAGAAAATGTTGAAAAGCCCTGAAAGCGGCTACTATCTGGTTCTCAGCGAAGGACAGAAAATTGAAGTTAGTCGACGCCATGTGAGTAGCGTACGCGACGCATTTGAGAATAAATAGCGCCCTTAGAAGTCTATTTTTGAGTACTTTCGCGCAAATTTAACGCGGACTTAGCAAAGAACTAGACACCGTTCTCACTCTGCAGCCACTTGGAAAAGTAGTTCACAAAACAACCGCCCCGCTTTCGGTATGATTTCGTTCAATGAGTTGAATCGCGAGGTAATCATTCGTGGGAAAAACACCAAACAGTAAGCAAGCTTCAGGGATCGCAGCCCTGCTAGCAGTTCTTTTGAGCTTCTCGACAATCACTTTCGCAAACCCGCATATTCCTGCAAATGACGAGGACACTATTCTGGTTGACCAACAACCTTCTACAAAAATACCCTACAGTAAAATCGTTCGCGCCATGATCCACAAAGTATTCAATTTTGACAGCGAGCGCATCATGACATTTGGTGGAAAAGGCGAAGGTAAGATCGCGCGCAGCTTTTCCGACTACGTTGATCGCACCCGCACACGCTTCAAAGTGAAAGAAGACGAAGTTGAATTAGAGCTCAAGCTGAACTTTTAACCTCCCTCCAGCACATTCCTTAAAAACCTCGTTATAATGCCCCAAATTTCTTGTTGAGGGGCACCATGTCCAATACCACTCCTTCTAAAATACGTATCGCATCGCGTGAAAGCGCCCTAGCACTTTGGCAGAGCGAACACATCAAAGCCCAGCTTGAATCTCTGCATCCCGGTCTGGAAGTAGAAATTGTCGGGATGACCACCAAAGGTGACCAAATACTTGATGTCCCTCTTGCCAAAATTGGTGGCAAAGGGCTTTTCGTCAAAGAATTAGAGCAGTCCATGCTGGCAGGAAATACCGACATCGCCGTACACTCGATGAAAGATGTGCCAATGCACTTCCCAGAAGGGCTCGAACTCGCCGCCATCTGCAAACGAGAAAGTCCGTTCGACGCATTTGTAAGCAACCAATACGATTCCATTGACGCACTACCTGAAGGGTCCGTTGTTGGAACCTCTAGTTTAAGGAGGCAAAGCCAAATTGCTGCCCTTCGGCCAGACCTGCAGATTAAAGGCTTGCGCGGCAACGTCAACACGCGCCTCGGCAAACTTGATGCCGGAGAGTACGATGCCATCATTCTTGCCGACTCAGGTTTACGTCGACTTGGCTTTCACGATCGAATTAAACAAGTGCTGCCTGCTGAGCAGTCTTTACCCGCCGTAGGCCAAGGCGCGCTCGGGATTGAATGTAGAAGCAACGATACCGAAATAAAAAAATTGCTCGCACCGCTAATTGATGAAGAAACCAACCATTGTGTTTTGGCAGAACGAGCGATGAATACACGCCTTGAAGGCGGGTGCCAAGTACCCATTGCCGGCTTTGCTGAACTGAATGGCGATATACTCACTCTTCGAGGTTTGGTCGCCGCAATTGATGGCTCGAAAATTCTCACCGCAAAAAGTTCGATTTCGATCAAACAGAGTCAGCCAAAAGTGCTTGGTATCGATATCGCCGAGCAGCTCCTCGAGCAGGGAGCCGAAGCACTTCTTGAAGCTGCGTATCAATCATGATCAAAGCCATTCTCGAAGGGCACAAAGTACTTGTCTGCCGACCTGAACCGTCAGCCTCTGAGCTGTGCAAGGTATTGGAGTCAGTTGGCGCAGAGACCTACTCCCTGCCTTGTATTGAGGTGCGAACGCTTGCTCTGACACCTCAAGTCAAAAACATCATTTATGCCCTTGATCAATACGAAAAAGTGGTCGTGGTGAGCCAACATGCAGCAACACAGTTGATCCACTACGTGGATGAGCTGTGGCCCCAAGCGCCGGCTGATCAGAAGTGGTTCGGTATTGGCCGAAAAACCACCCAACTGCTTGCAGAAGCAGACCTCAGCGTCTCCATCCCGGATCAGGACTATAGCAGCGAAGGCCTGCTCGATACGCCTGAACTTAATCACGTCAAAGGCCAAAAGATTCTGATTGCGAAAGGCAAAGAGGGTCGAAGCAAGCTGGAGCAAGGCTTGAGGGATCGAGGGGCAAAAGTCACCACAATTGAATTATATGAGCGCGTTACACCAGAATACTCCGATCAAACGCTTCAAGAGAGTATCAGTGATTTTGGCGCGACCAGCATTGTCACTCTCAGCGCAGAAACCTTAGACAACCTCCATTCTCTCGCAAAATCTATTAGTGCAACCCCAACGGGGACTAGGCTTATCGTTCCGAGCGAGCGCGTAGCGAAGCATGCTCAAAGCTTGGGTTATCAAAAGACGCAGGTTTCTGAACAGCTCAGACCAATCGATATCATTAAAGCTCTGGCTCGGCCCGCTTAAATGAACAATTGCTAAGTGAAAAGCACTCACTTTAGGGCTAAGCTTTGGTTTAAAAGAACATAAAGCGCAGGTCTACAGTGAGCGAAGAAAAGCCAAGCACCACGGTAACGCAAGAAAAGCCAACACCCCAGCCGGCTCCTTCATCGCCGACGCAAACCAAACAAGCCAAAGCATCAACGGTCGAGAAGACATCTGAGCGCGGCGGAAGCGCGGGAATACTCGCGCTCTTGCTTATCGTCATCACAGCCATTGCCATCGGCGGCTATTTCGGAATGCAGCTGTGGCAAAAGCAAGACGCCGGCACCAATGCGATCAGAACGCTTACAGATCAGCTTGTGCATCAGAACCAAGCGCTTTCGAACCTTCAAAGTTCTGAACAGGCGCTGAATGAAAAGCTCATAAACCGTCAAACAGAGATCGATGCTCTGCTGCGACAACAACAAGTCAACATTGATAACTTTGTTTCACAGATTAACGCTATTAGAGGCAGCACTCGTAAAGACTGGCTTTTAGCACAAGCTGAATACCTGCTGCGCATCGCCAACCAACGTTTGGTCATCGAAAAAGATCCAAGCACGAGCGAAGCGCTGCTTGAAGCGGCAAATGATGTGCTTGCAGAAATCAATGATCCTGCACTCATGCCTGTGCGAATAAAAATCGCGGAAGAGCTCCTTCTTTTACGCAGCCAAGCACGCGGACAAATCGACACATTGTTGATGCGCCTAAACGCAGTCTCGAATCAGCTTGCCTCACTCAACTTGGATAAGAAAATAGTCTCATCTAAAACTAGCAACGCCACAACCACTCAGACGGCGCAAGCACCAGAACAATCGAATGAGCAAAACTGGTGGCAACGCTTAGTCACAAAACTTGAATCTGCGTTTAGTCGCGCCATTTCAATTCAACGCAGTGAAGAACCTCATTCGTTACCGCCTTCACCGGAATATTCTGCCTACCTTAAACAGAATTTGGCACTTCGAATCGAACAGGCAAAACTACTCTTAATGCGTCATCGCTTAGATGCGTTTTCGACACAGCTCGGTGGCAGCATCGAATGGGCTCGCAATAGCTTCCCTCAAAACGATGCCAGAATAGATGCGCTTCTCTCAGAGCTTTTGGCCATCAATGAGGCACGACCACACCAGGAAGATCTAGAGATCTCTGGCTCGTTAGAACTTCTAAGAAGCAAGATTGAACAGAAATATCGCGATCGTACACTGGATATGCGTGCGCCAGCCGATAAATCAAACAACGAGGACGCGACCGAATGAGACGCTTATTTTTCCTCATTGTCTGCGCCTTATTCGTCACAGCGTTGATCGTTAAAGGCATTCAATACGATACAGGCTATGTTCAAATTACCTATGGGCACTGGCTAATCGAAACAAACTTGTGGGTCTTGCTCGCTTTAATCATCATGGCCGCTTCCGGTCTCTATCTCATCTTTGGCTTACTCAGAAGTTTTAAGAAAAGCGCGGGCGGCGTCCTTCATTGGAATCGAATACGGCCTAAGAAAAAGGCAAACCAACAGAGTGAGTCAGGGTTATTGGCGTTTCTTGAAGGAGATTGGGACAGCGCACAAAAGCTACTTACGCAATCCGCGAAGCACGCGCGCATGCCCATCGTTAATTTACTGGCAGCAGCAAATGCGGCTCACCAGCAAGGCAACCACAAACAGTCTGCCGAGATTCTTAAGCGGGCGCACCAGTTATCTGGTGGCTCTGAGCTTGCCGCAAGCCTTACACAAGCTCGACTGCATATCGAGGTTGGTCGATTCGAGGCAGCGCTAGCGGTGCTTGTTCGCTTACAAAACAAATACCCCAAGCATCCCTATGTCGCCCAGCTGCTCGTTAAGGTCTACACGGAACTAGAAGACTGGGAACAACTCGTCCGGTGCTTTGAAGGTGAACAAAGTAAGCTTGTTCACCTGGATGAAGAGTTCGAACGCAGCATTTGGGCAAAGCTTTTTGCTAGCTACGCTAAGAAGTTTGAGGCGAGCCAAGAAAAGGCTGAGATCACCGAAACACTATCGGAGCTTTGGAAAAGAGTACCCGGCAAGTATCGTTTTGATGAACACGTAATTTATGCCTACACACGGGAACTTCTAGCGATTCGTGCGGATTACGAAGCGGAAGTTATTCTTCGCAAAGCGCTTGATAACAACTGGAGTGAGAATCTTGCGGACGCTTACGGGCGCACTCAAGGCAAAGATAGAACCGAGCAGCTATTACATGCAGAGAAATGGCTAAAGGAGCGTCCGAACAGCCCTAGGCTGCTGCTTGCACTTGGGCGCCTATCTCTTCGCTGTGAACTATGGGGCAAGGCGGCCGAGTATCTTGCCGCAAGCCAGAAACAACAGGCCTCGCTTGAAGCGGTTGCAGAACTCTATCGCTTGTTCACTCATTTAGGTAAACCCGAGAAAGAGACCGAAAACCTGCTCAACAATCTAATGAACCATATCCAACTACCAGAGTTACCACAGCCGCGCTTAACGCGAAGCAATCACTAGATTTGATCACGGCTGACATACTCAAGCACATCAGAATAAAAATGCTCTTGCGATAGGCCTGCCTGCTCAAGCGCATCAAGCGATGTATAAACCAATTTTGGTGAGCCGGCGGCAAATACGAGGCTATTGGACAAATCATCGTGACTACTCAAGATCGCATCCGCTAGCAAGCTATGATGTTCCGTACAGGTTGGATCAAGCGTTTCTGTAACTACACATTCAAAACGAAAATTTTCGTGCGTTTCCGCAAGGTTCTGCACGCTTTCTAGCGCATACAAATCGCTTTGCTTTCTCGCGGTCCAGTAGAGACTCAACTCTTGCTGAAAGCCGTTCGCTAAAAGATACTCGATGATGCTTTTCATCTGCGCAAATCCGGTTCCCGCAGCAAGTAATAACACTGCAGAGGAGGGGACACGATCAAGACAAGCCTTACCAAATGGCAGCTTCACACTGACCGACTTGTTGTCTTGAAGGAACTTCACAATCTCCAACGCTTTTTCTAGATGCGGATCCGCCTGAATATGCAGCTCAATCTCCCTAAGTCCCGGAGCGCTCGCAATAGAAAAGTACGCGTCTTCGTCTCGCTGAGGCAGATCAAGCGCTAAATATTGTCCAGCAAAAAAAGCCACCGGTTTACCCGCTGGCAATTCAAGAATCACTTGGTATACGTCACCCTGCAACACACTTACAGACTGTATCTGACAAATAATATTTTTCATTGGTAGTTCTTTGGGGCCATAGACCCCGTCCATCCTTAAAATTAGGTCAGACCTTGGTTTGGCATGACAAACAAATACGTCGTTGGGTGTTCCATCCTGAGATTGCTGAGCAACGAGGCCTGTAGGAGTAGACACAACGCCTAACTCAAGCTTTGCACGACAGATATGGCAAACCCCATTCCGACAACTAATGGGAAAACGCACTCCAGACTCTTGAGCGGCTTCGGCAATGCTTTGCTCTTCCGCGCAAGTGAACGTCAGACCTTTTGGCTCAATCGTGACAGAAAACGTCATTTCTTGATCGGAATTCCGAGTTTATCCCAAATATCATCTACACGCTGTTTTACAGCTGGGTCCATCTCAATGACGCGTCCCCATTCTCGATCTGTTTCCCCGGGCCACTTATGCGTTGCATCCATCCCCATCTTTGAACCAAGACCCGAAATAGGAGAAGCAAAATCAAGATAGTCGATAGGCGTACTTTCGACCAACGTCGTATCTCGAGCAGGATCCATACGGGTAGTAATGGCCCAGATCACATCTTCCCAGTTACGCGCATCGACATCATCATCGGTAACGATCACAAACTTGGTATACATGAACTGACGCAAAAAAGACCAAACCCCCATCATCACACGCTTCGCATGACCAGGGTATTGCTTTTTCATGGTCACGACCGCGAGCCGATATGAGCAGCCTTCAGGTGGCAAGTAAAAATCGACAATTTCTGGAAATTGCTTTTGTAAGATTGGAATAAAGACTTCGTTTAATGCAAGCCCTAGAATCGCCGGCTCATCTGGCGGACGGCCCGTATAGGTGCTGTGATAGATCGGATTTTTTCGATGCGTTATGCGCTCTACGGTAAATACCGGGAACTGATCAACCTCATTATAATACCCTGTGTGGTCACCAAAAGGCCCTTCAGGCGCCAGATCATCCGGATAGATAAACCCTTCAAGCACATACTCGGCACTGGCTGGTACAGTCAAATCGCTATGCATGGTTTTCACCGTTTCCGTTTTTCCACCACGCAACAAGCCTGCAAAAGCATACTCTGAAAGCGAGTCAGGAACAGGCGTAACGGCACCCAATATAGTTGCTGGATCAGCACCTAATGCTACGGCTACGGGAAATGGCTGGCCTGGATTTTTCTGTTGCCACGCTTGAAGATCGAGGGCGCCTCCTCGATGTGAAAGCCAACGCATGATGACACGATTTTTACCAATGACCTGCTGACGATAGATTCCCAAGTTCTGCCGCTCTTTCTCTGGATCAGGTCCCTTCGTTACCACTAAAGGCCAAGTAATCAACGGACCGGCATCGCCTGGCCAGCAGGTTTGAACGGGAATTCTACTCAGATCGACATCGGCTTTTTCGACCACCACTTCCTGACAGGGAGCATGGCGCAACACTTTGGGCCCCATGTTCATGACCTGTTTAAAGATAGGCAACTTCTGGAATGCGTCTTTAATCCCTTTTGGCGGATCTGGCTCCTTCAAAAAGGCCAGCAATTTGCCAACCTCTCGCAAAGCCGACACATTCTCCTGCCCCATCCCTAAAGCAACGCGGCGAGGCGTACCGAACAGGTTACCCAATACAGGCGTATCAAAGCCTTTTGGGTTCTCAAACAAGATTGCCGGGCCACCAGCCCTAAGAGTTCGGTCACATATCTCTGTCATCTCAAGGTGCGGATCAACTTCAGCTTTAACGCGAACGAGTTCGCCCTGCGCTTCAAGTTGCGATATAAAATCTCTAAGGTCTTTGTATTTCATGCTTCTCTTACGCCGCAAATGAAAAAGCCGACTATCGATAGCCGGCTTTTTATCAATCTTGAATGTCTTAGCGCTTCTTCATCGCCAAGAAGAACTCATCATTGGTCTTCGTATCTTTGAGTTTATCGATCAGGAATTCAGTGGCTGCAATGTCATCATCCATATTGTGAAGCAACTTGCGCAAAATCCAAACGCGTTGCAATTCATCTTCAGACATCAACAGATCTTCGCGACGCGTACCTGAACGACGGATGTTTATTGCAGGGTACGTGCGCTTCTCAGCGATCTTCCGATCAAGGTGCACTTCCATATTACCGGTGCCTTTGAACTCTTCATAGATCACTTCGTCCATCTTGGAGCCGGTATCGACAAGCGCGGTCGCAATAATCGTCAAACTACCGCCCTCTTCCACATTCCGCGCTGCACCAAAGAAACGCTTTGGACGCTCAAGTGCATGCGCATCGACACCACCGGTGAGCACCTTACCCGAGCTTGGAATAATCGTATTGTATGCGCGAGCAAGACGTGTAATCGAATCAAGAATAATGACAACATCCTGCTTATGCTCAACAAGTCGCTTGGCTTTCTCGATGACCATTTCTGCTACCTGAACATGGCGCGCAGGAGGTTCATCAAACGTACTCGCAACCACTTCGCCGCGAACAGATCGCTGCATCTCAGTTACTTCTTCAGGCCGCTCGTCAATCAGCAACACCATCAAATGACACTCAGGACTATTGCGCGCAATTGACTGCGCAATATTTTGCATCATTAGGGTTTTACCTGCCTTTGGCGGAGAAACAACCAAACCACGCTGGCCTTTACCGATAGGTG